>JAAYYY010000356.1 GCA_012515125.1 Chloroflexota bacterium | reverse complement strand
TGCGCAGCCGGCAGCTCGTACTGGAAGCCATGCTCGCCGCCGGCGAGGCAGTGGCGCGCTTCGCCGTCGCGCAGGCCATTCCCCTCCCGTTCAGCACCCAGGAGCCGCCCGTGCCGCTGGAAGCGCTACCCAACGGCCTCGCCGGGCAATTTGCGCTGCGCCGGAGCTTCCAGCGCAGCCAGGCCAGCCTCACGCCCGGCCCCCACGCCGGCCTGGGCCTGCCGCTCTACGCCCAGGCGACCAGCCCGCTGCGCCGCTATCTCGATCTGGTCGTCCACCAGCAGCTACGCGCCCAATTACGGGGCGAGCTGCTACTTGACGGTCAGGCCATTCTGGCCCGTATTGGCGCCGCTGAAGCGGTGCGGGGCGACGTGCGCTATGTGGAACGGCTGGCTAACGAGCACTGGACCCTGCTCTACCTGCAGCGCCACCCGGATTGGCAGGGCGAAGCGGTCGTCGTCGAGCAGTACGGGCAGCGCAGCAAGCTGCTCATCCCCGAGCTGGCCTACGAAACGCAGGCCTACCTGCGCGGCAGCTTCACCCTGAACGACGTCGTTCCCATCCGCGTTACGGGCATCGACCTCCCCCGCCGCCGGCTGTCGGTCGCCGTCCGGCGCTAGGCCGTGGCGCGTTCCGCGGCCCGAATGTGCTGGGCGATAGCCGCCACCAGCTCGGGCCAGGCCGGGCGCGGGAAGTTGTGCCCGCCGCCAGCTACCACGTGCAGCCGCGCGCCCGGAATCGTCGCCGCCAGATTTTCGCCGTGCGGCAGCGGGAACAACGGGTCTTTTTCGCCGTGGATGACCAGCGTAGGCACGTTCAGGCCGGGCAGCTCGGCGTACCAGGGGCTGGAGAGCAGGGCAGCGAGCTGGCGCGTCACCCCTTCCGGGTAGAAGCTGCGGTCGTAGCCGCGCGCGCTCTCTGCCCGCGCCTCTTCCTCGTCAAACGGCAGATCGCCGCTGAGCAGGCGATTGGTCTCGACACTCTGGGTGATGCGCGCCTCGCGGTCCTCGGCGGGCGGCGCGAGCAGCGCGTTCAGGGCCGCCATATCCGGCAGGGGCAGCTCCAGGTTGCCGCTCGTCGTCGAGATGAGCGTCAGGCTGCGCACCCGGCGGGGATGGCGCAGGGCCAGGTGCTGGGCAATCGTCCCGCCCAGGCTGATGCCGGCTACGTGCGCCGAGGCGATGGAGAGAGCGGACAGCAGGCCCGCCGCATCGTCGGCCATGTCGGCGAGGGTGTACGGCACGTCTACATTGGGAACCTGCCTGACGAGGTAGGACTGCAGCATGATCAGGACGTCGGGCATCCCGCTCATCTTCGTCGAGAGTCCAACGTCACGATTGTCATAGCGAATGACGTAAGAGCCGCGCCCGGCAAGCCGGGAACAGAAGTCGTCGTGCCAGGCAATCATCTGGGCGCCCAGCCCCATGATGAGCAGGACCGGCGGGTCGGCGGCGTCGCCAAAGGTATCGTAGACCAGCTCGATGCCATTGGCTTCGACCCGCTTCTCTGCGCTGTGCTGCACTTCGTCGGGCACAATCATGATACCTTCCTCCTTTCACAACGGCCGTCGGCCCCGGTCCAAAGCGAACCCGTCTACGGTGATAGCCCGGAGACGATTGTATCCACGTTGAGCCGCATCATCTCCACATAACTCTCGGCGCCGCTGCCCGGCACTCCCAGCGAGCCGGTGTACAGCGGCAGGACCGCGACCTCGTCGCAGCTTTTCAGCTCGGCTGCTGCGGCTTCGGCGAGCGATTGGTTCGCCGCCTGGTCGGCAAAAATGGTGCACACGCCGGCCTCCTCCATACGATCCACCAGCGCCGCCAGCGACTGCGCCGATGGCTCCGACACGGTGCTGGCCGACGGGATGATGGCGCCGATCACCTCAAAGTCAAAGGCCCGGGCAAAGTAGGCGAGCGACGCGTGGTTGGTGACGAGTTGGCGGCGCCCGGCCGGAATGGTCGCCAGCCGCTCTGTGGCGTACTGGATGAGCGCATCCAGCTCCTCCAGGTAGGCTTCCGCGTTGGCGTCGTACACGGCGGCCTGCGCCGGATCGAGCGCGCCCAGCACCAGCCGCACGTTCTCGACCCACTGGCGCACGAGATGGGGGTCCAGCCAGACGTGTGGATCGGCGGCGCCATGCTCGTGCTCGTCGCCCGGCTCCTCCTCGCCGCCAAAAGGCAGCGGCTTGATATTCGCGGAGATCGGGACAAGCGGGACGCCGGACGCGGCGTTTTCCAGATCGCGCAGCAGCCCTTCTTCAAGATGCCAGCCGTTGGTAAAGATAACGTCCGCCTCCGCCGCGCGAATCAGGTCGCTGGGGGCCGGCTGGTAGCCATGCGGGTCCTGCCCGGCGCCGATCAGCGTCTCCAGCTCAATCGCTTCGCCGCCCACGCGGCCGACCACGTCGCCGATCACGTTCGTCGTGGCGACGACCTGCAAGCGCTCGCCCGGCCCCAGCTCGACCGGCGCCAGCTCTGGCAGCGAGAGCGGCGCGAGGCCCTCCGGCGCCGCTCCGGTCCCGCCGTTCTCCGGCGCACCACAGCCTCCTAATAGAAGGAGAATCAGCACCAGCCAGCCGATCCTCTTGCTCCCCGAGCGGGTGGTATACGTCCGTTGCCGTAAATGATACATTGTATCATCATAATCCGCCGGGCGGCGGGCGTCAAATGGCTCAGACCTCGACGACCAGGGTGTCGTAGGCAAAGGTAACCGGCAGCCCATCGTCCTGCTGCAGCTTCGCCGCCAGCTCGTCGAGCTGCTCCGGCATGATCTGCTCTGCTTCTTCGATGTGGGTCAGAACGATCTGGCGGGCGTCGAGGCTGCGCAGCATCGCCAGCGTCTGGTAGAAGGTCGCTTCCGTGCGCAGCACCGGATGTTCGGCCGGGATGCGGCGCGCGCCCGTGAAGGGATCAAATTCGTGGATGCCCATCGGCAGGATGGCGAGGTCGAGGCGGGGAAGCCAGTCGGGCGGCTGCCAGCCCACCAGCTCGTCGGGCGCGATCAGCACCCGCTTCTCGCCCTCTGTGAGCAGAAAAGCGTAGACGTAATCGGCGGCGACGCGGAAGGGCAGCACCTCGACGCCGTTGAGCGTAAACGTATCGCCATCCTGCAGCAGGCAGAGGCGCAGCAGCCCCAGCCGTTCCATATAGGCCAGCGCTTCCCACATGCCCAGCCGCTCGCGGAAATCGACCGCCACCTGTTGGGGAAGGTAGACCTCTGTCACCCGGTGTTGTGGAGGCCAGTGGAACCAATCCATGTTCATCTCCCAGATCCGGCGCCCGGCCGTGTGGTCGGGATGCCAGTGGGAGTAGGTGGCATGGGGCACCGGGCCGAGGCCGGCGCGGTTGAGCTGCATCGCGCTCTCTTCCGGGGTATCGATCAGCAGTTCCGGCCCATGCACGTAAACGCTTGGGCCGCTGCGGCTGACCGGCACGCCTTCGACCCGCGCCCGCCGGCATAACGCACACTGGCAGCCCGGCCGTGGCGTCGTGATCGCTCCCCCGCTGCCCAGGAACTCAACCTTCATCTCCTCTCCTTTGGCTCAGTCGTCAAAGACGTTACGGCGGCTGAAGGGGGCGCTCAGAAAACGCCAGGCCATGCGCCCCGGCGTCAGCCAGCGGATTCGGGCGCCATGTCTCTGGTTGCTCAGGATCTGCTCGGCCATCCAGGGCGTCACCGTCTCCGCCCGGTCGGCGATGATGTTGAAGATGCGGCGCGAGCGCTCCAGCCGCTCGGGATCCTTCGCCAGCTCCCCCAGCACCAGATCGGTCATCACCATCCCCGGGCTGAGTGAGGCGACGCGGACCGGCGTTTCCTGCGCCTCGGCAGCCAGGGCGCGGGTGAAGTAGGCCACCGCTGCCTTGCTCGTGCCGTAGGCGCCCAGCCCCCAGCGCAGCCGGCCGGTAGAGCCGAACCCTTCGACGTTGTAGATCCACCCCTGCCCCTGCGCCAGCATGCCGGCCATCGCCACCCGGCAGCCGTAATAAGTGCCCAGCACGTTCGCCTGCCAGACGCCCTCTACCTCGTCTGGCGGCAGCTCCCACAACGGCTGCATGGCGTGGCTGATCCCGGCGTTGTTCACCCAGATATCCACGCCGCCGAAGCGGGCTGTTGCCCCCTCCCACAGCGCCTCGACCTGGGGCAGGCTCGTGACGTCGCCGGCCTGACCATGCACGCGGCTCGCTCCAAACCGCTCCCCCAACTCGGCCACCACGGCGGCGACGCTCTCCTGGCTGCGCCCGCAGATGACGACGGCACAATCGCGCGCCAGTAACTCCTCGGCCAACCCCCGGCCGAGGCCTCTGGTGCTACCCGTAATTACAATGCGTCGGATGCCTTCGCTCATTGTCACCTGTTCCGCTGCCCGCTTTACGCTGTCCGGGCACAGGGCTATTATAGTGGCAATCCGCAGCCAGGGATAATGACCAGGCGATATGGACCCATTTGCCACCTTTCGCTTCTACGCCGAGCTAAACCAGTTTCTGATTCCCGAGCAACGGCAGCAGACAATCCCCTATATGCTGCCGGCGCGCACGGCGATCAAACACCCTATCGAGTCGTACGGCGTCCCTCACACCGAGGTGGAGCTGCTGCTGGTCAATGGGGAGCCCCGGAGCTTCGACTACATTCTCCAGCGCGGGGATAGGGTCGCCGTCTACCCCGCGTTCCGCCACATGTCACCGGAGGGCGCGGAGCTGTTGCGCCCGCCTCTGCCCCGGCCGCCCCGCTTCCTGTGCGACGTCCATCTCGGCCAGCTTGCGACCTACCTGCGCCTGCTCGGCTTCGACGCGATCTACCAGAACGATTGGGACGACCCCGAGCTGGCGGAGATAGCCGCCCGCGAGCAGCGCGTCCTGCTGACCCGCGACCGCCGGCTGCTGATGCGCAGCGCCGTCGTCTATGGCTACTGCCTGCACACCCGCGATCCTGAGCAGCAGCTTCTGGCGGTGCTCCAGCGTTACGATCTATTTGGGCTGATTGCGGAAGGCTCCCGCTGCCTGCGCTGCAACGGGCAGCTCGTTCCCGTCGCCAAGCAGGAAATCCTCGACCGGCTGGAGCCCAAGACGCGCCGCTACTACGACGACTTCTACCGCTGCCTCGCCTGCGACCAGATCTACTGGCGAGGCTCGCACTACGAGCGTATGCAGGCGTTCGTGGAGGGCGTGCGCCGCGTGGGCGAAGCGAACGGAACGCCGCCTACTCCATCCACCGCCGCCGCTTCATCCACAGATACATCAGGACGGGCACCAGAGCCATAATCAGCAAGGTCAGCAGGAAAGCTGCGTAGCCGGTCCACGCGCCCAATTCTTCCACCGACGGGCCGAAGAAGTTCATGCCAAAAAAGCCGGTCAGGAAAGTGAGGGGCATAAAGAGCGTCGTGATCACGGTCAGCGTCTTCATGATGTCGTTCGTGCGGTTGTTGATGACCGAGAGATAGACTTCCATCGCCCCCATCGTCAGGTCGCGCAGGCCATCTACCATGTCGTAGAGCCGGAACAGGTGGTCGTAAACGTCGCGGAAGTAGTAGCGTTCCTCCTCGTCGATAACCGCATAGGAGTCGCGGGAGAGCCGGTTCAGGACTTCCCGCTGCAGACCCAGGACCCGCCGGAGCTGCAGCGTCGCCCGCTTCAGGCGCAATATCGTACCCTGGATGGTCCGCTCCGGCCGGGACAGCACCTGCGATTCGACCGCTTCGACGCTGGTCTCCAGTTGCTCGATAACGGCGAGAAACTCGCTGACCAGCGCGTCGGCCAGCCGGTAGAGCAGATAGGCCGGCCCATTCTGCATCAGGCGCTCGTCTTCCTCGCACACATTCCAGAGCCCGTCCAGCGGGGCCATCTGCGCCTCGTGATAGGTAACGAGGTAGTTCGGACCCAGAAAGATGTCCAGCTCAGGGAGCTGAACGCGGTGGTATTCCGGCCGGTAGACGACGTTGCGCAGCACCAGATATAAATAATCCTGCCAGTCGTCTATCTTCGGCAGGTGCGTCTCGTTGAGGGTGTCGTCGATAGCCAGCGGGTGAAACTGGAACGTCCCCGCCAGGATATCCAGCACTTCGCCCTCTGAATCGCCGTTCAGATCGACCCAGGTGATCCCGTTCTCGTCGTTCAGCGCCTCGTCGAGATGGTCGGGCGAGATTTCCCGGCACGTTGCTCCCTTTTCGGGCGAATAGATGATGCGCATCCCGTTCCTCCAGAGGCCGGCTGCGGCACTGGCAACCCAGGCCAGAATAAGCCGCCGGATTGTAACGCTGCCCTGCGCGCCCGTCACTTCCGCCAAAGGGCCGAGGTCGCTTCCCCCGCAATCCCTATGCGGCACGACGGCAACTGCGCTACAGTGATGCTGGAGGTATGCCCGGCACGGGTGACGGAACGATGACGACGCCTACCAGACCGAACGCAAAAAGACCGCAGCCGTCCGGCCCCGACGAGACGCTCTTCTACCGCATGGACCGGCGGCCGGGCCGTGTCGGGCGGCTACGCCGCCTGCATCTCCAGGTCGTGCTGGGCCTGCTCGTGCTGACGCTGCTGCTGACCTTCACGGTGGCGCTGCGCCTGCAGACGGCGCGCGTGCCTGCCATCCAGGTTACGCCGGAAGACGGCAGCGCCGCTACCGAAGTGCTGGTCAGGGGCAGCGACTTTCCGGCATTCGCCCGCCTGCAGATCCGCCTGGGGCCGCCCATGCTGGGGCGCACGCCGCACCCCTACGCGGAGGTTATCGCCGACGGAGAGGGCCGCTTTGTGACCCGTTTTATCCTGCCGGCCACCTGGCCCGACGGCAGCCTGATCTTTGAAGAATCGCTGGAGATCATCGTCCTGGCGGACGACGGGAGCAGCCGGGCCAGCGCTTCGTTTGCCTTCCGCCCGGTCGCCGTTCCTGCGCCGGAGCTGGTCCTGACTCCCGGTCATGGCCTGCCCGGCGCCGTGATCACGGCCACTGGCCGCTATTTCCCACCCGGACAGCCCCTGACGCTGCAGCTGCGGACGCCGAACAGGGACCGCCGGGCGCTCCTTCAGGAGACCATCAGCGATGGCGTCGGTACGTTCAGCCTGTTGCTGACCATCCCCGAGGCGTGGCCCGGCGAGGGCGAGCGCCTGGAGGAGAGCGATCTGCTGCTCGAAGCCGTTGCCGGCGACACGGTGATGGCCAGCGCCGGCTTTCTTAATCTGGGCGGGGCGCCGGCCTGGGCCAGCTACCGGCCGCTGGACGAAACAGTCTGTGCGGCGCTGCAGGACAGCCTGAGCGCCCGCCTGGAGCTGCCCGTACAGCGCACCATCGGCCCTCTGCTCTTCGCCGAGAAGAGCGAGGCCCGTGGCCAGAGCTGCCAGCTCGCGCTGGTGGTTCCCGAGGACGAGGCAGAGACGATCAGCGCCGTCGTGGCCGACCTGTTGCAGAGTCGTGGCTGGACGCCGCTCACACCGTCGCGCCTGGAGATGGAGGGCGATGTCGCCGCCCTGCACCACAGCGCCCCGGCCGGCGACAGGCTGCTGCTGACCGTCGAGCTGGCCGAGCCAGATACTCCCGCAGCCTATCCCTAAGCGCTGGCCCCACTCCCTCAAGAAAGCGTAACGTAGCCATCCCCGGCCGCCACACGAACTGGCCCCTTGCGACCTCTGGAAAGGCGTGAGAAAATAGCAAATTGGGCAAGACTTTTCCGAACAAATGGTCTATAATTAAGGAGATAATGAACGGACGCTTACACGACGGTGGGGGCGTGCCAGAGAGACAAGGAAAGGGGTAAATGGCGACTAACAGCGACGGGTACACCTCGGACAGCATTCGCCAGCTAGAAGGGCTGGAAGCCGTGCGCAAGCTGCCCGGCATGTACATCGGCAACAACAGCAAATATGGTCTCCATCACATTCTCAAGGAGATCTTCTCCAACGCGGCCGACGAGGTAATGAATGGCTACGGCACGACTATCCGCGTCATTCTCGAGGCCGACGGCAGCGCCACTGTCTGGGACGACGGGCGCGGTATCCCCGTGGAGTGGAAGGACGACGTGGGCATGAGCGCGCTGACGCAAGTGCTGACGGTGCTGCACGCCGGTGGCAAGTTCGAGGGCGGCAGCGCTTATGCCTCCAGCGGCGGCCTGCATGGCGTCGGCGCGAAAGCAGCCAATGCTATGAGCCGCCAGCTATGCGCGACGGTGCGCCGTGGTGGTCTGATTTTCCGCCAGAGCTTCCAGAACGGCGGCGAGCCGAAGCATGGCGTCGAGATCTATAACCCCGGCGAGAAGAAGCCGGTGGGTGTGGTCGACCGCAGCACCCGCATCACCTATGGTAAGGACGGCCTGATCACGGAGATCAAGCAGGGGCGCAAGAAGCTACCCATCCGGCCGGACCCGTCACTGACCGGCGGCACCGAGATCACCTTTCTGCCAGAGCGCAGCTATTTCGACGCCGAGAACATGGACTGGAACGGCGAGCCGCCCTGGGATCTCAATCTCATCGGCCTGCAATACCAGCAGATCGCCTTCCTCAACCCCGGCGTGGTCATCGAGCTGGAAGACCGGCGCGGCAAGAAGCTCGTGCAGGAGCGCTTCTATTCGGCCAACGGCCTGCTGGACTACATCGACTTCCTCAACGAAGGGCTTTCGCCGCTGCATAAGACGCTGCGTTTCTGCGGGCAGGCTGAGGAAACGCCGGAGATCACCGTGGAAGTGGCCCTGCAGTACACCGAAGACGGCGACACGACGCAGATCTATAGCTTCGTCAACGGCATCCCCACCCCGCTGGGCGGCACCCACGTCTCCGGCTTCCAGGCCGGGCTGACCAAGGCGGTGAACCGGCTGGCGAGCGTCAAGAAGAATATCCGCGGCGAAGATTTGCTGCTTGGGCTGGCAGCCATCGTCAACGTGACGATGACCCACAAGACGCCGCAGTTCTCCAGCCAGACGAAGGAGAGCCTGACGACGGCCGAAGCCCAGGGGGCGGTGATGAGCGTCACCTACAATGAGCTGGTTCGCCTGCTGGAACAGAACAAAAAGGTGGTCAACACCATCGCCCGGCAGGCCGAGGCGGCAGCCAAGGGGCGCGAGGCGGCGAAGAAAGCCCGCCAGCTCGTCATCCGCCGCAGCGTGCTCGACGCACCCGACGACACCGAAATCCTCTCCAAGCTCGCCGATTGCGCGCGCGATACGCCGGTCGAACAGCGCATCCTCTTCCTCGTCGAGGGCGACAGCGCCGGGGGCAGCGCCAAGCAGGCCCGCGACCGCCGCTACCACGCCATCCTCGCGAACCGGGGCAAGATCATCAACGCCGAGAAGACGAACATCCTGCGCGTGCTCAAGAACAAGGAGATCATGGCCTTCGTCGCCGCATTGGGTGCGGGCGTCGGCGCTGACTTCAATCTGGACGAGCGCCGCTACGGGAAGGTGACGATCATGACCGACGCCGACGTGGACGGCTTCCACATCCGCGCGCTCTGGTATACTTTCCTCTGGCGCTACATGCGCCCGCTCATCGAAGAGGGCCATCTCTACATTGCTGAGGCGCCGCTCTACCGCGTGCACAACGGCGGCAAAGAGATCTTCTGCTACAACGAAAAGGAGCGGATTGCGGCGCTGAAGAAGCTCGGCAAGGGGGCCGCCGTGCAGCGCTATAAAGGTCTCGGCGAGATGAACCCCGATCAGCTGCGGGTCACAACCCTGATGCCTGGTAACGAGCGCCTCGTCCGGGTCAGTATTGACGACGCTCACCAGGCCATGCAGTATGTCAACCTGCTCATGGGCAACAGCTCCCGCGACCGCAAGAGCTGGATCATGGAGGCCTGGGAACAGGAAGCCTGATGACAGTAGCTACGAAATCTGAACGAACCATCTCTTTCGCCCGCGATCTCGAGCAGAGCGTGCTCATGTACGCCATGGACACTATCCTCGACCGGGCGCTGCCCGACGTGCGCGACGGCCTCAAGCCCGTACACCGGCGCATCCTCTACGCCATGTATCACGACCTGCGGCTGACGCATAACAAGCCGCACAAGAAAAGCGCGCGCGTCGTCGGTGAAGTGCTCGGCAAATACCATCCGCACGGCGACCAGTCGGTCTACGATGCGATGGTGCGTATGGCGCAGGATTTCTCTATGCGCGTGCCGCTCATCGACGGACAGGGCAACTTCGGCTCCATCGACGGCGACAGCGCCGCCGCAATGCGTTACACCGAAGCCCGCCTCACCGAAGTCGCCGAGCTGATCCTCAAGGATTACGGCCAGGACACGGTGCGCTGGCAGGAGAACTTCGACGGTAGCCTGCAGGAACCGACGGTGCTACCCGCCGTCGTGCCCAACCTGCTGCTCAACGGCGCGTCGGGGATTGCTGTGGCGATGGCAACCAATGTGCCGCCGCACAACCTCGGCGAGCTGGTGGATGCGATTACCTATGTCTGCAGCCACTGGTCGAAACGCGACCGCATCACCGTAGACGACCTGCTGAAGTTCATCCAGGGGCCGGATTTCCCCACGGGCGGGCTGGCCTTCCGCTACCGCGACAATGGCGGCGAGACGCCCACCGACGTCGTGCGCGAGATCTACGAGACAGGCCAGGGCCGGCTGATCATGCAGGCCAGCGTAGAGATCGAAGCGCTCGGCGGCGGGCGGCACAATATCGTCGTCACCGCCCTGCCCTACGGCGTGCAGAAGAGCACCGTCATGGAGCGCATCGGCACCGAAGTGCGCAGCGGGCGCATCGAAGGCGTCAGCGACGTGCGCGACGAGAGCGACCATGAAGGGATGCGCCTGGTCGTGGAAACCAGCCGGGGGCACGATCCCAACAGAGTGCTGGAGAGCCTGCTGCAGTATACCCAGCTCCGCGAGACGTTCGGCGCGCAGATGCTGGCCCTCGTGCCCACCGAAGAGGGCATGCGGCCCGAATACCTCAGTCTGCGCGACGCTCTGGTCCATTTCGTGCAGCACCGGCTGACCGTCATCGAGCGCCGCAGCCGCTTCGAGCGCGAGAAGCTGAAGGCGCGGCTGCACATCGTCGAAGGGCTGCTCATCGCTCTGGCGGCGATTGACGAGGTTGTGGCGACCATCAAGAAGAGTAAGACGCGCGAGAGCGCCCGCAGCAACCTGCAACGCGCCTTCAAGCTCAGCGACGAGCAGGCCGCCGCCATCGTTGCCATGCCGCTCGGCAACCTCGCCAGCCTCGAAGTCAAGAAGCTGGAGGACGAGCAGAAGGCGCTGAAAAAGCGCATCACCGAGCTGACCCGGCTGATTGACAGCGAAGCGGCCCGCCTCGGCGTCGTCCAGGCCGAGACGACGGCCCTGAAGAGCCGCTTCAACACCCCACGCCGCACGCTCATCCTCGACAGCGAGCAGCATGCCGGCTCCACCGTGACTGCCGCCGACCTGACCGAACCACAGATCGTCAGCCTGTACGACAACGAGGTCGAGCGGCGCGACTGTCCAGGCTACGCCGACCGCGCCATGTTGGGACTGACGGGCCGGCGCACGCCCGTGCCCATTGGGCGCTGGTACGCCGAGCCCGGCGAGCGTCTCTTTATGGTCGCCGCCGATGGTGACGGCTGGCACGCGCCTGTGCTCCAGGTTGACGGCAACGCCGCCGCCGCTAAGAGGATTGTCGGGGGCGGGATCATCCGCGAGGACTCGAAACACGTCTTGCTCATCACCCGCCTGGGCAAAATCAAGCGCGTCCGGATTGACGACCTGCCGCTGTCCATGGGTAGCTGGGTGCGCGTCATCGGCCTCGCGAAGAATGACGAGGTGCTGGCTGCCGGCATCGACACGGGCGACGAAGACGAAGTGATGATCTTCTCGCAGAAGGGGTACGCCATCCGCTTCAAGACCGGCGACGTGAACCCCCAGCAGTCTTCGTCGGCCCAGGGTGTGGCGGCAATGAGAGTGGGCAAGGACGACCATCTGCTGAGCGCCGCCGTCTTCGACCCGGCCGTTGCCGGGCACGTCGTCATCGCCAGCGAGGCCGGCTGGATCAAGCGGGTGCCGATGGAGCTGTGGCCTATTCAGGGGCGCGCCGGTAAGGGCGTGCAGAGCCTGCGGATTACAAAGGCGTCGGGCAATGTCGCCGCGGCGACGGTCGTCCGCTCCGACGACAATTACGTCGATCTACTGAACGCCGACGGCAAGCGGCTACGTTTCAAGTACGAGGTGTTGCCTGTGGATAACCGGGCCAATCGCGGAGCGCAGATTCCGGCCGTGCTGCGCAAGCAGGACAAAAAGGACCGCACGAAGCTTGAAGAGATAGGGCTGCTGCAGCGGGCGACCGGCCTTTCGTCCACTTACACCTACAGAGGCAAGTAGGGAGGGGCCGATCTCCGGTCTGCCATTCTTAACGTGCTGGTAACAACGGCCGGGCTGCCGTAAACTGGTGCGGTATGAAACGCCCTCTTCTCCTTACACTGCTCCTTGGGCTAATGGCCTGGGCGGCAGCCAGCGCCGGATCGCCACCGGTCGCTGCCCTGGCCCAGTCCGGCCCGGACAGGCTGCCGGCGGGCTTTTCCCTGGAGCTGTCGGGGCGCGGTATCCGCGTCTATCTGAGCGAGGAGAGTGAGGAAGAAGGTGCCGGGGACGAAGCAGCGGCAGAGGGCGAAGCGCCGGTTGAGCGTGTTCTGCGCCGCGAGCTGGTTCAGGTCATCGACCTTTCCAGCGGAGCGCGAGCGGCGCTACATCACGGCCCCATCGTCGGCGCCGGACGGGGCGCCGGCATTTACGGAGGCCCTAACCCCGACATCGAGCGGCAGTATCTGGAGACAGTCTGGCAGGCGGTTTCCGCCCATCCCGACGCCTTCTGCGTCAGCAACGGCACCTTCTTTCTGGACATGGAAAACGGCGGGCGCGTTAACCCGACGGTGCTCTCTTTTCCGCTCAAGCGGGACGGGCTGGTGATCAGCGAGGGAGACGACGGGCGGCGCTTCCGCAGCGCCCGGCTGATGCTGCAGCTCTGGGACGACCACGCCGAGATTGCCCCGCTGAGCCGACCGGCCTTCTATAGCAGCAGTGCCCCCGACGTGGTGACGGGCCTCTCCCCCCGTGCGTCGCTCCGCTCCTTTGCCCAGGTAGGCCGCTCCTGGGTGGGCACGGCCGATCACGACGGCGACGGCCTGCACGAAACGCTATATCTCTACAGTGGAATGGCCGTGACTCAGCGCCATGTCGAAGAGGTCATGCGCGCCTTCGGCGCAACCGAGATGCTCATGCTCGACGGCGGCGGCTCCACCCAGCTCATCTGCGGCGGCGAGGGCTACATCATGCAATCGCGCCCGCTGCCGCAGACGATCGTCACCCTCCAGGCGCCCCTTCCTCTGCTGCCCTGGCCCATCCCCCACTTGCCGCTGTTTGTCTGTTGCCGGCCGTTTGTCGAGCAGTAATGAGGGGCTCTTCCTCAGGCGGCGACGTGGTTCAGCGCCTGGCGGATCGTGGGAATAATCTCGCGCACCTTGTATTTCGGGATGTAGGCCAACGCGCCGACTTTCTTTGCCAGTGGGCCATGGGTGGCAATGTCGTAGCCAGACAACACGATGCAATCCAGATCCGGGCGTCGCTCCCGCACCGCTTTAACCAGGGACAGGCCGCTTTCTCCCGGTAGAGATATATCGACTAACACGAGGTTGGCGTCGAGATCGTCGAGGAGCTCCAGCGCTTCCTCGGCCGACTCGGCCGTCGCGGAGATTGTGAAGTCAGGTTCTCTTTCGAGGAGGGCCATGAGCGAGTTACGCATCACGGCGTGATCCTCAACCAGGAAGATTTTGACCATATGGTCCGTGAACAGCGATCTGGTGACCGTATAGTTCATCGCTGTTTGCTCTGTTTACTCGATAGTTCCAGATGCATTTTAGCACATCGGCGATCGTCTGGAAGGTTCTGAGCGATTCTGGCGCAAAAACAGTACCTTAGTACTGCAGTACCATACGGGATATTGGAACCGCTTTCTTGCCCCGCCCTATCTCCCCTTTATTCCCGCGTCACCTCAACAGTGGCGCCCAGCCTGACCATATCCTCCATCAGGCGGGCCGGGTTGACGGCGTTGGCCTGCCAGTGAAGCCCCGGCTCCCGCTGCTCTCGTAGCTGCAGCAGCGCAGCCACCACCGGAATTGCCGTCAGGGCGTAGCCGTCCTCGTGATAGACAGAGACGCGCAACGCCTTTGCGCCCGGCCCGCGCGCTTCGAGCTGCAGCACCGTGCCATATGGCGGCCTGGAGAAGCGCTTCAGCCCCCAGCCCATCAGGCGGGTCAGCGCGCGATGCACCGCCGCCGAGCGCAGGCGCATGCCTACTACCGCCAGCGGCGAGACGAGCCAATCGACGAACCGGTTGAAGCCGCCGACGAAGAAGCCGGCGCTGCGTAGCGACGGGATCTGCTCCGGTAAGGGGCGCAGCTCCTCCAGAAACATCGGAATGCAGCTTTGCTCGCCGAAGCCGTGGTCGAAGCCCATGCGCATGGACCGCCACATTGTCTGTGGGCGCCAGGCGCCGCCCTCATAGACAACCATGCGGAAATCCGCAAACTCTTCGAGCAGCTCGACCACCGTGCCGGGGTCTACGTTCGCCGCTCGCCAGTCGACGCGGATCACGCTGCCCACGAGCGCTTCTTCGATGCCCACCATCGCCTGCGCAGCGTAGCGGATCAGCGCGGCCGGGAGCCCGGGATGGAAGCCGCCGTCGGTGATAAACGTGAGGCCCGACGCGGCGATCTCGCCCGCCATACGCCGCAGCGCCTCGATCTTCTCCCAGGAATACTGCAGGTCGAGGTAGTTACATCCGGCGCTGAGCGCCGCCTGTGCGACCGTCTCCGTATATTGCGCCGTGCTGGAGGCGACGATCAGCCAGCTCTTTCCCGCCAGGAGGCAGCGCAGGCTATCGCCATCGGCGGCGTCGGCCCGGGCTGCCTGCACGCGCCGGTCCCCGGTCTCCTCGTTCAGCGCCTCCACGAGCGCTGCCGCCCGCTCTGGATGCCGGCCCGCCAGCACGAGCCGGCAGGAGGTGTGCGCCAGCAGCAGCCGGGCCAGGAGCTTTCCGGTGTTCCCATAGCCGCCCAGGATGACAACGGTGTCGTCGGCCCTATTCCCCCCTCTCTATAGCGCTTCAGCCGTTCATCGCGCCTCTGCGCGGAAGCGCATGACGGCAATCGCCAGGCAGAGAGCCGCGTAGCCGAGCAAGATCAGCACGGCGGTGATGACCGCGTCGATGCCCAGCCCGCGGATGAGAATGTCCTTGTACCCTTCGACCACCCGCGCCAGCGGCGTCCACATAGCTATCCGCTGGTAGCCGGCGGGCATCAGCTCCAGAGGAAACCAGGCGCCGCCGAGAGCCGCCAGCACGAACATGGGCAGCAGAGAAAAGATGATCACCTGCTCTTCGGTGCGGGCCATCGTGCCAATGAGCAGGCCTAGCGCCGCAGCAAAGAAGGCCGTGGCGCCGGCCAGCAACAGGCTGGCAACCGGCTCCGCAAAGTACGGCAGCTTCAGAATGAGCTGCCCAAAGCCCATGAGCAACAGGATCTGGACCAGAATGATCACAAACATGGCCAGAAAATGGCCGAGCAGGAGTTCGGCGCGGCTCATGGTGGTGGTTAACAGGCGGTGCAGCGCGCGGCTCTTACGCTCTGTGACCAGTATCCCGGCCGCGCCGAGGAGGCCGCCGATGGCGAACTGGGCCATCATAGCCGGGGAGGCGTGACCGTAGCCGCTTTCGTCCACTTCTGCTTCCTGCCCGGTGGAGCCCACTGGAGCAACGGCTAGCTCCACGGGCGGGCTGTCCCAGGCCGCCTGCGCCGCGCTCAGCGTCTCGTCGAAAAACTGCTGCTGGTTTATTTCCGCGTCAGAGGGCTGGCGCTCGGCATACAGCGCCGTGGCGCGCTCGGCGGTCTCGACGGCGCTGCTCACGCGGCGCGCGGCCGAATCTATTTCCACCCGCGCGGCGAGGCCCCCGCTACTGCCGGGCAGCAGGTACAGGGTAGGCGTCATCCGCTCGCCGGCAGCCGCCGGGGGCACGACGATGCCCGCGGCATACGCGCCGCCGGCGACGCCCTCTTCCACGGCGGCAGCGTCGGCCACCTCTTCCAGCTCCAGCAGCGGCGATTCGGCCAGCTCAGCCAGCAACGCGCGGCCTACCAGCCCGTCGTCCGCCGCATAATAGGCTACCGGCAGCGCGCTTCCCTCCGAGCCTGCAGCGCCCTGGAAGGCAAACCCAAACATCAGTGTGAAGACGATTGGCATAATCAACAGGAAGAAGGCTGTCTTCCAGTCGCGCACCATTTGGAGCAGGTCTTTGAGGATGATAGCCAGCACACGTCTCATGATAATCAGCCCTCTTCTTAACTATGCGAATCGACGCTGTAGGCGGACGATGCCTATCACAGCAAAGACCAGGCTCCAGGCCAGCAGCGCGCCCAGCGTGAGCGCGAGATCGCCGCCGGTGGCGCCACCCTGGGCGATCTGGAAGGCGCGAATGGCCCAGCCTTGCGGCACTAGCAGCGACACCCGCTCCATCGTCGCGGCCTGGGGGGAGCCGACCGTAAAGACGGAGACAAGACCGAGCATCCCCGTCAGGGTGAGCACGCCGCCAAAGAGGACGCCGGCCTGCCGCCGGTTCTTCAAGAAGCTGATCAGGAAGAGGCCCGTCGTCGCCGCCACCATGACGAGGCCGGCGGCAGCCAGAGCCACCAGCAGCCCTTCGCCCCAGTCGATGCCAAAGACGAGGTTCCCTAACAGCAGAAGGACCGTCACCTGGACGACGAGCGTCACGACCACCGCCAGCGCTTTTCCGGCGATGATTACGGCCCGCGGCGTGGGCGTTGTAAAGAGGCGCGGCAGGGTGCCCTCTTCATCCTCGACCAGAATCGTCTGCATGGCCGAAGCGCCGGTGAAGAAGGCATAGAAGACCATCATGCCGCCCATGATCACCGCCAGGAACAGCCCAATCCCGCCGTCCTCCTCGCCCTCGGCCTCAGGTGCGCCGGGCGTGGCGACGTTCAGCACGGGCGCCGTCTCGGCCTGTGTGGCTCGGACCACTTCGTCGATCAGCGCGGCGTCCGGCTCAAGACCCGCCTCGTGCAGCTGCGCCAGCGTCACTTCCGCACTAATGGTCCTTGCCGCCAAGTTGTCCACAAGCTGGCGCACCACGGCGGCAACGACCTGCGTCCCGATGGTCAGCCCCGGATCCGTGTAAAGACCCACCGTCGTGGACATCCCCGGCCCGGTCAGCGAGGCGGTGAAGTCTGCCGGGAGAACCAGCGCGACGCCAGCTTCCCCGCGACCCACGGCGGCGCGGGCTTCCGCTTCGTCCGGCGCCTCCGTCACTGCCATCAGCGTGGCAAACCCTTCCGACTGCAGCAGATCGACCACCACGGCACCCAGCGATTCGCCCGTGTCCGGCGTCTGGCCTTCGTCCAGGTTCACGACCTGCACGGTAGTCGGCGGCAGGGTGAAACCTTCTTCCTCGCCTCCGCTGAAGCTGCCGAAAATAAACCAGAAGAGGGCCGTCACCAGGAGGGGAACGCCAAACATGAAGGTGATGGAGAAGAGGCTGCGGAAGGAGCGCCGCAGATCTTTGAGCGTAATAGCCAGGAGTTTCATGGTCCTAGTCCCGCAGGGCGCGCCCGGTCAGGTGGAGGAAGACGGATTCCAGGTTGGGCTCCTGGATGTCCACGGCGGTAATGCGCCGGCCGGCTGCCGTCGCCGTCTCGAAGAGCGCCGGCAGCACCAGATTGCTGTCGTCCACGAGCAGAGAAACCGTCTGGCTCAGCTCGACTTCGCCGTTGTCGTTTTCGCTACTGGCGCCGTCGCCTATTGTCGCCCGGACCACGCCGGGCAATGCCTGCCACGTCTCCAGGAGGGAACCGGCCTCGCCGTTCAAGGTCAGATCGACCCGGCTCTGCTCGCCCACAATCTGCACCAGCTCGTCGTTGCTGCCGCAGGCAATGATCTCGCCGCGGTCCATGATGGCGATGTGGTCGGAAAGCTCCTCGGCCTCTTCCATGTAATGCGTGGTGTACAGCACCGTGCGCCCCTCGGCGTTGAGCGCCTTCACGCCGTCGAGGATATGGCGCCGGCTCTGGGGATCAATGCCAACGGTGGGCTCGTCCATGATCAGCAGCTCCGGCTTGTGCAGAAGGGCAATCCCCAAATTGACCCGCCGCTTCATGCCGCCGGAGAACGTCTCCACCCGCTCGCGGCTGCGCTCTTCCAGCCCGATGAGGGCCAGCACCTCGTCCACCCGCCGGGCCAGCTCGGCGCCGCGCAGGTTGTACATCTGGCCCCAGAAGTTCAGGTTCTCCC
>JAAYYY010000355.1 GCA_012515125.1 Chloroflexota bacterium | reverse complement strand
CTGCAGCTCGACGAGGGCCGTGTGGATCTCGTTGCTGCTCTCGCCGCTGAAGCGGGTGAGCTGGATGTAGCCGATGTCGGGATGCTCGTCCAGGATGCGATAGCTGACCGACGGGATGAGAATATCGCCGCGCACGACGGTAATGTCCACAGGCTCGGCGCTGCCCGAATGGCGCACTGTCAGCGTCACGCGGGTGCCCTTTTCGCCGCGCACCAGGTCGGCGATTTCGGTCACGGTCATCTCCGGGCCGATAATCTGCCCATCGACGGCAAGCAGCACGTCTCCCGGCAGAATGCCGGCAGCTTCCGCCGGGTTGCCCGGAATCGGGTCCAGCACTGCCTGCCCGGCCTCGTCACGAGAAATGTTGGCGCCAATGCCGCCAAAGTTGCCGCGCAGGGAGTCGCGTTCTTCCTGGCGGGCAGCCGGTTCCACGAACACCGTATACGGGTCGCCCAGCTCGGCCAGCGCGCCGCGGATGGCGCCATAGGCGAGCCGCCGGTCGGCCGGCCGGTCGCCCAGGTAGCTGGCCTCGACGTAGCTCCAGGCCTCGTCCAGGAGGGCGAAACGGTCGGCGTTGCTGCCCGCCGCTTCCTTCCCCGAGACGAAGTTATGGGTCAGGAAACCGGCGGCAAAGCCGGCGACGGCGACGAGGAGGACCAATAAAACGACGGAGATATCGCGCATCTTTTCAGACATAGGGCAACAGGCGCTACAGACGGGGGTGGGTATATTAACGTCTTATAGAGCCGGGTCATTGTAGCAACCACCCCTGGCGGCGGCAATGCCCCCGGAATATCCGGAGGCGGGCTTCACCCGCGCTTAAGCCGTGGCTCACGCTTTGTGACATTCTATACGAAGAAGTGGGACTTTTGCGCCACAATAAAGTATACTGGGACCAGGCCGGCCGACCGGCCTGGAGGAATGAGATGAGATTCGTCTGGCGGCTTACCCTGGCTTTCCTGGTGCTTGCCGGCATGCTGGCGCCCGCAGCGCCGCCTGTGGCAGCCCAGGACGAAACAGCCGCGGCAGCAGCAGCCCTCCTGCAGCAGATGAGCGTCGCCGAGCGCGTCGGGCAGCTTTTCCTCGTCACGTTCGAGGGCGACGATCCCGACGCCGAGGCGGCGATTACCGACCTGATCCTCAATTACCACGTGGGCGGCGTGGTCCTCGCCGCAGAAAACGACAACGTGACGGCTTCCGGCCAGGAGCTGCCCGACGCCGTGGCTACGCTGACGAACCGGCTGCAGCAGCTCGCCCTGGAGGGCGACGACGCCTTTTCCAGCGAGGTGACGGCGACCATCCCGCTGACGCCGACGATTACCCCGGTGGCGACCACGCCGGGCAGCGGCGAGCCCGTCCGCCTGCCCCTGTTCATCGCCATCTCGCAGGAGGGCGACGGGCCGCCCTATAGCGACATCTGGGCCGGGATGACCCAGCTCCCCAGCCAGATGGCTATCGGCGCGACGTGGCAGCCAGAGCTGGCGGGCGACGTGGGCGAGATTGCCGGGCGCGAGCTGGCGGCTATCGGCGTGAACATGCTCCTCGGGCCGTCGCTCGACGTGCTGGAAGACCCGATGCCGGCGAGCGCCAGCGACCTGGGCGTGCGCACCTTCGGCGGCGACCCGTACTGGGTGGGGCTGATGGGCCGGGCCTACACGGCCGGCGTGCATCGCGGCAGCCAGGGCTCGGTGGCCGTTATCGCCAAACATTTTCCGGGCCAGGGCAGCAGCGACCGACCGCTCGGCGAAGAGGTCTCCACGGTGCGCAAGTCACTGGCCCAGCTCAAGCAGGTTGAGCTGGCCCCATTCGTCGCCGTCACCGGGCAGGCCACAGACGCCGACTCCACCGCCGACGGGTTGCTGACCACGCACATCCGCTATCAGGGCTTCCAGGGCAACATCCGGGCGACCACGGCGCCGGTCAGCTTCGACCCGGTCGCCCTGCACTCCCTGCTGGCCGAGCCGGAGTTCAGCGCCTGGCGGCAGAACGGCGGGCTGATCGTCTCCGACTCCCTGGGCGTGCGGGCGGTCCAGCGCTTCTACGACGACACGGGACAGACCTTTCCCCACCGCCGCGTGGTGAAGGACGCGCTGCTCGCCGGGAACGACCTGCTTTATCTGGCCGACTTCGCCAGCGATCCTGATAACTTCAACGCCCAGTACGCCAACATGGCCGACGCCATCGTCTCGTTCCAGACACGCTACGAGACAGACCCGGCGTTCAGCCAGCGGGTAGACGAAGCCGTGCTGCGCATCCTGCAGCTCAAGCTGCGGCTTTACGGAGGCGATTTCAGCCCCGCCAACGTGCTCGTCGATACCGACGTCGAGCTGGGCCGCGGTGGGAGCGGCACGGTGATGCGCGTGGCGCAGGAAGCGATCACCCTGATCGCCCCCAGCCAGGCCGAGCTGGTGGAGCGCATGCCGGG
>JAAYYY010000354.1 GCA_012515125.1 Chloroflexota bacterium | reverse complement strand
TCGGCGCGGGCCAGAACGAGCTGCGTGCGCTGCCCGCCGCTGCCCAGCAGGGCCACGCTCCCCGGCGCCGCCGCAATCAGGTTTGCCAGCGCGCGCAGCTCGGCCGGGTCGCGGTCGGTGAAGGCGCCGCGCACAACACGCAGGCCGTCGCTCGGCGTGGCGCGGGCCAGCAGGCGCTCGGCCTCGTAATCGAGTAGCTGGCTCGCCTGATGGCGAAGCTGGCGCCGGGCTGCCTGCAGCTCCTCCCGCATGTGGCTCACGCTCTCCTCCACCTGATCGGCGCCCGTGGTCAGCGTCGCCGAGAGGTGGTTGACGAGGCTGTTCTTCTGCCGGTAGTCGAGCAGCGCCCGCCCGCCGCAGAGGAACGTGGCCCGCAGGTTGCCGCGCTGCCGCTCCAGACGCACGATCTTGATCATACCCACCTCGCCCGTGTGCGCGACGTGCGTCCCGCCACAGGCGTTGAGGTCAAACTGGTCGATGTCGATGAGGCGCACGACATCGCCCGGCACGTCCGGCAGCTTGCGCAGGTCGAGCTGCTGCGCCTCGGCGAGGCTGACCAGGCGCACGCGCACCGGCCGGTTCTCCCAGACGATGCGGTTAGCCAGCAGCTCGGCGGCCTCCACCTGCTGCGCCTGCAGCCGGTCGTTGTCCAGGTCAACTGTGGCGCTGCTGTCGCCCAGGTGGAAGGACACCGTGCCGGCCCCCGCCACACGAATAAAGGCCTGCGAGAGAATGTGCTGGCCCGTATGCTGCTGCATATGGTCGAAGCGGCGCTGCCAGTCGATTTCGCCCGTCACTTCGTCGCTCCACAGCTCCCCCTCCACGAGATGAACGATCGCCCCATCGTCGCGCACGAAGACGTCGGCGACCGGCCGGCCATTCAGCGTGCCACGGTCGGCCGGCTGCCCGCCGGACGTGGGGTAGAAGCAGGTGCTGTCGAGGACGACGGCGATGAGCCCGTCTTCTTCGACGCGCTCGACGATGCGCGCCCGGAAGCGCGTCTGGTAGGCGTCCTGATAATAGAGGCGATCACTCATCCGGGCTGTTCTGCTTCGACTGCAGGGGATAGAAGGAGCTAGTCGGCAGCGTGAAGTTGAAGCGCGCGCCGCCTTCAGGGGCGTCGTCTATCCAGATCGTGCCGCCGTGGGCCTCGACGGCAAGCCGGCAAAAGGCCAGCCCCAGCCCCATACCCTTCGGCGCGCCCGGCCCTTCCAGCCGGCGGAACTTCTGGAAAACGGCGTCCCGGTAGGCCAGCGGGATGCCCGGCCCGCGGTCGCTGATCGAGACCAGCAGCCGGCTCCGGTCGTCGGGCGCGGATACCGTAATGGTGACCGGCGCGCTTTCCGGCGTGTACTTGTTGGCGTTGTCCAGCAGATTGACGAAGACCCTGCGGATCATGTCCGGGTCCACGTAAACGGGCGGCAGGGCGTCGGGGACGCGCAGGTTCAGCTCGTTGCGGCGCCGCTCATACAGGGGCTTGACGATTTCAAAGCTCTCGTCAATCAGCGCCGGCAGCTCGGCGAAGCGCAGGTCGGTAATGGGCAGCCCCGCCTCCAGATGGGTGATGTCGAGCAGAGAGCGGATCAGCGTCTGCAGCCGCGTGCTGCTGCGCACGGCAATGTCCACAATCGAGCTAAGGACTTCGTCGCCGTCCGCGGGCAGCTCGTAGCGCATCAGCTCCAGGCTGGAGATGACGTTGCCCAGCGGGCTTTGCAGGTCGTGCACGATCATCGCCATCAGGTCGCCGCGCATCTCCTCCAGCTCGAGCTGCTCGCTGATGTCGCGGTAAATCCACTGCAGCAGCTCGACGCCCTCCGAGACGATGCGCTTCACGTACCCTTCGACCGGGATGGTCTGGTGTTCCTTACAGACAAGGCGCCCCGTGAAGGTCAGGGCTCTGTCGGACGGGATCGTGTCCAGCCGTGGCAACCCCTGCGCGTCCTCGCCAAAGACGTGCAGCGCCCTGATGTGCATCTGCAGCAGCTCCGCGTGGCTGTAGCTGGTGAAGGCGCTCGCCTGGCGGTTGGCCTCGATGATGCGGCCCGCCGGGTCGGTGAGCAGAATCGGGCTGAGGCTGTCTTCAAAGAGGCGGAGGTAGCGTTCTTCGGCCGCCTGGGTAGCGGCGAACTGCTGCGCGTTGTTCAGGGCGCTGCTCGCCAGGTTCGCCAGGTTGACCAGAAGCTGCAGGTCGTTTTCGGTAAACGGCCCTTTGCGCGGGTTGATCGCCTGGATGGTGCCAAGCACCTCGTCCTTAACCCGCAGCGGCGCGCAGATCATCGCCCGCGTCACCTGACCCGTGCGCCGGTCGCCCTCGGGGTAGAAGCGGCTGTCCTTTTCCATGTCGGGCACCAGCGTAGGCTCGCCGACCTTCATCACCCAGCCGGAGACGCCCTGGTTGCTGGGCACGCGCAGGCCGACGATGGCCTCGGCGCCCGCCCCTTCGGCCACCGTGTAGACCAGCTCATCCTGCTGCGGATCGACCAGGGCAATGGAAATGGCCTCGGCGTTGAGCAGCTCGTTCATCTGCGCCAGCAGCGACTGCAGAATCTCGTCCGTGTCCAGCGACGAGTTAATCACCCGGCTGGCCTCGTTCAGCAGCGCCGAGACGCGCAATTGGCGCTGGCTCTCTTCGTAAAGCCGCGCATTCTGGACGGCAATGGCGGCGTGGTTCGCCAGGGTCCGCGCAAAATCCTCGCTCTGCACCGAGAGATGGCGTATCACGCCCTGGTCAAACAGCATGACCACGCCGATCGGCTCTTCCTGGGCAATCAACGGCAGCAGGACAACTGCCTGGATGCCATCCGCCCGCAAGCGGGCCTGCTGCTGCGGCGTCAGGCGGGGGTCGTCGCACTCCAGGCGGATGGGGCCGGGATCGTTCAGCAAATCGCGCAGAATCGCCTCAATCTGGGGCGGCGGCAGGCGAAGAATCTCGTCACTCAGCGGTAAGGGATCTTCGCCGCCACGTGAGTAGGTGAGGCGCGGCGTCAGCGTGGCTGTCACGCCATCCCAATCGAATATCAGGCAAGTATCAACCCGCAAGAGCGCCGCCATCTGCTCGGCTACCCGCTGGAGCACCTGCTCGCGGTCCAGGCTGGTGGAGACGGCCGCCGTCGCCCGTACGAGCGCGGCCAGGTCGTCGGCGCGCTGCCGGCTCTCGCGGTAGAGCCGGGCGCTCTCAATCGTCGTCGTCGCCTGTCCGGCTATCGCCTCCAGCAGCGCCACCTCGTCCGCCCCGAACTGGGCAGCGCCGGGCCGGGTCATGGTGATGGCCCCAACCGCGTGCGAGCGGACGACCAGCGGCGTGCAGATGGCCGACCAGGGCTCAACCGCCGTCCGGCTGCCCGGCAGCGACACCCAGCGCTCGTCGTGCCGCGTGTCTTCCACGACCAGCGTCTCGCGCTGGCGGAGCGCCCAGGAGAGCAGCCCATGATCGATCAGCTCCTGCAGAAAGGTGCGGTCGCCCGGCTCTGTGCCCCGTTCGTGAATCAACCAGGCGTCTTCGATCTCCAGCCGTTCATCGACCACCACGATACTTCCGGTGGCGGCCCGGATTTCCTCCAGCGCGACGCGCAGAATGGTCGGAAGGATCTCTTCCATTTCCAGACCGTCGGCCACGGCCTGGCGCAGCATATCGTTGATGGTGAATAGGGTCTGGAGCCGCTCGCGGGTGCGATCGGGGAGGTCGAGCGCCGGCTTCTGGTTGATATCGGGCATGGTCCTATTGTAGTCGCTGGCAGGTCGCGATTCAACCGGACCTGGATACTGTCAGATAACGGCGCAGTAGCTCTACCTGATTCGCCTTATCGGCGTCCATCGCCAGCTCGGCGTAGGGGCTGAGCAGCACGCGCACCGGGGCGCGTGCGACCCGGCTGGCGACCTTCTCGATCTGGGCCACTGTCAGCCGGTGCGTGAGCAGGCGCAGCAGAGTCAGCGGTCCGGCGAGCAGGGACAGCCGCCAGGCGTGTTTGCGCGCGTCCGTCAGCGCTTCCCACAGGCTCTCGTCACTCTCCGTCACTGCTCGCTGGACCAGCAGCATGTCGCCCCCGGCAACCTCGGCGTCGCGCAGCCGCACGAATGTACGGCGGGAGCCGGGGAATTTGGCGTCGAGCGTCTCTTTTGTGACGAGATTGTAGTAGACGAGCCGGTCAAAGGGGCGGCACTGCTCGACGAAGGCATCGACGATGGCCGGCGTGACGAGCGGAATGTCGCCGGTGGTGACCAGCAGCTCGCTCCCCGGCCGGCCCTGATCGAGCCACCATTGCAGCCCGGCCTTCACATTGGCGACCAGCCGGCCCTGATCAGGCAGCACGGTCAGCAGCGACGGCAGCTCCAGGCCGGCGACCTCCGCTTCGTCCAGACCGGCGACGATCAGCCCGTCCACGTAGCAGCTGCCGGCGCAGGCCGCCGCGACCATCTCCAGCATGGTCTTGCCGTTCATGCGGATCAGCGCCTTGGGCCCGCCCTGCGTATAGGGGTAGAGCGAATCTTCCGGGCTGGTCCGGCCCCCGGCGGCGATGATACAGTCCATGCTATCGTTGTCCTGCGCTGGCTACCGGCGCTAGGGCATGCAACGTGGGCCGCAACGCCAGGCGTTTCAGCCAGTGGCGCAGCTCCTCAACGGTTAGAGGCCGGCCCTTGCCCGCGACCGCCGTGATGCCCGCTTCGAGCAGGTTGGTGCCAAAGGAGCGCCCGCCATAGGAGGGCGTCGTCGTCAGCACGGCCTGCACCCCGCGCTGCCCGAACAGCTCGAGATCGGCGGCCGTCGTCGTGTTGGTGACGACGATCTTGCCCTGCAGATCGTCCGGCATGTGGCGGCGGACGTAGTGGCAGTCGCCGGCAATCACGTCGGCCCAGCGGTACCAGCGCTCGAAACGGGGCCGGATTTCTTCCTGGCGCTCGCCTGTCGGGTAGAGGAGCGAGAAGGGCAGGTGGCCTACGACGGGCAACAACGGCCGGGCTATGATGTGCAGCGTGCGCAGCCGGCGCATGGGCAGCGGCAGGCCAAAGCCAAACATGAGGTCGCCAAAGATGACCTCGTGACCCGCATTCACGAAGCTACGCGCCATGCCGTACCGGTCCACAGCCGCCGTGACCAGCACCCGCACCCGCCTGTTCTGCAGCAGAGGCGCCAGCGCGTCGGCGCAGCCATATTCGAGGCTCTCCTTCAGCCCGCTGCCGTCCACGACCGGCGTCCGCCGCACGCCTTCGACCAGCCGGTGTCCGGCGTGCAGCGGGTAGCGCCGCCCGTCCACCGTCAGCCAGAGGTCGATGCCGCCCACGCCCAGCGCATCCACCTGCCCGTCGAGCGCGGTGAAGAGCGACGCCGCTTTCGCCGCGTCGCCGTCGGTGCCGCGCCGTTCCAGCGCCACGGGCACGCCGTCCAGCTCGATTTCGACGCGTTTATCCCGGGCCGAACTGCCCAGGCTGACGCTGACTGCCTCTTTCACGGCGCCTGCTCCAGCACGGGGAAGTAGCGCAGATGACCGACGCGAACGGCGACCGGCACGCCCGGCGTCACGCCAGCCCCTGCGCTGCTCACCCAGTAGGCATCGTTGACGATCAGCCCGGACGCCCCGGCCGGTACCGTCGCCGTCGCGGTCACGACCCAACTGGCGCCGTCCTCAAGCTGGGGGCGCGTCCAGCGGACGACCCCCCCTATCTGGTCATAGGGCGCGGTGGCGTCGAGCAGGGTCAGCCCGGCCGGCAGCGTCTCTGTGAGCACCAGGTCGGTCTGCGGCAGCGCCTGGTGCAGATTCTCCACGCGCAGCGTAAAGGTGAGCGTTTCGCCCGGAAAGAGGCTCTCGGGCGCGGCCTGTTTCGTCAGCTGCAGGCCCTGCGCCGCGTTGATGGCCGCCAGCGCGTCGATGCGCCCGTAGCCATAGACGTTGTTTGGCACATCGGCCGGCCCGTCGCCGCCGCAGCCCTGGTCGCTGGTCAGCGGCACCGCTGACTGGCGGATCACCGTTTCGATGGCCTCGACGTTGCCGCGCAGGTCGGGCCGCGCCTGGAGCAGCAGGGCGACCAGCCCGGCGACGTGCGGTGTGGCCATGCTCGTGCCGCTCTTGTAGCCGTAACCGCTCGGCGGAACGGCCGAGCGCACGCCCACACCGGGCGCGGTCACGTCCGGCTTGAGCCGGCCGCTGCCGTCTACCGTCACGGGACCGCGGCTGCTGAAGGAGGCAATCGTGTCGCTCAGATCGGTCGCGCCGACGGTAAAGGCAGCGTCATAGATGCCGGGCGGCTCGGTGATGGTGCTGCACTCTGGCCCGGCGTTGCCCGCCGCGCTGACGACGACGATTCCGGCGGCGCGCACGTTCTCCACGACGCCCAGCAGGAGATTCCGGTCGGTGCAGCCTTCGCCGGGCGTGCAGGTCCACGAGTTGCTGATCACGTCGGGGGCCAGCGCCGGGTTGGCGTTGTCGCCGTCCAGGTCGGTCGGCGCGACAAACCACTGGAAGCATTCGCTGTAGGTCGCCGGGGTGCCGACGCCCTGTTCCATGTTGCGGCAGCCAATCCAGCGCGCGCCCGGCGCCACGCCGATCTGGTTCGCGCCGCCAACGTCGCCGAGTATCGTGCCCATCGTGTGCGTGCCGTGGCTGTTGTCGTCACACGGCACGGGAGAATCGAGGCCGCACGGG
Organism: Chloroflexota bacterium; assembly: GCA_012515125.1. GTDB lineage: Bacteria > Chloroflexota > Anaerolineae > Promineifilales > Promineifilaceae > JAAYYY01. The sequence continues at coordinate 3 of JAAYYY010000354.1, read as the reverse complement.
TTA
>JAAYYY010000353.1 GCA_012515125.1 Chloroflexota bacterium | reverse complement strand
GGCCTGAGCCGTTCGACCAGCTCTTTTTCTTTCTCGGAGACGACCGTCGCCAGCGCATACTGCGCCAGCAGCCGCGTCAGGTAGCGCCGGTACTTGCTCCAGGTCAGCCCGTAACGCAGCCGGGCCCGAAGCGACGAAGCGCGGGCCGCCTGCTCGTAGAGCACGCCTATTTCAACTTCCTCAAAGACGGCGGGCACGTCCCCGAACGCCCGGTGGTAGACCGCCATGTCAATCTGTGAGGCGATCACCAGATCATACGGCCGGGCCGCCAGCGCCGTGATGATCAGCGCTTCCATCTCCGACGAGTAGGTGTCGATGACCGATCGCGGCGTCGGGCCGAGGAAGCCCAGCAGCGCCCGCCGGCTGCCCGGATCAAACGGCCGGTACGGCACCGTGTGCACAGCTTCGCAGATTTCCAGCAACGGCCCTACTTCCGGCCTGACATCCGGCTGGTCGGCAAAGCTGAGCAGGGTGATTGCATACTGCTCGCTGAGCCGGCGCAGCATGTTGTAGATGCGCAGTTTCGAGCCATTACCCGGCGGATAGGGAAACCACCGTGAGAGAAAAAGAAGACGGCGCATCTCAGCCTGTACGCATTCCCCAGCGGCGCCGCAGGAAATCCCACGCGCCCTGCCACATCGCATCCCGGTGATCGTGCATCATGCGCCAGCGCGGTTTCACCGTCCAGCTCGTCAGGGTGCGTATCGTATCTGCCCAGGCGCGCAGCCAGACGACGGGAGGAGCCTGGTGGCGGGCCAGCATGAGAAAGCGGTTGCGTGTGTTGTAGTAGGTCACCGACGGGTTCGGCGCGTAGTCGCGCTGCACCCCCTTGTGCCACAGCCGCGCCTCCGGCATGTGGCGAATCGTCCAACCATGCCGCCGGGCGCGCAGGCACCACTCCGTCTCCTCCCAATAGTAGAAGAAGCGTTCGTCCAGCGCCCCAACCTGCTCGACGACCTCCCGGCGCACGAGCAGCGCGCAGCCCGAGATCCAGTCCACCTCTGGCAGCCCGCGCAGCTGCCCTTCGTCGCGCTCATTCTCATGCAGGTGGTGCGAGACCCAGAAGCGATCCAGATAGCCGCCGGCCGACTGGATGACGTCTGGCTCGTTGTGGTGATAGACAGTGGGGCCGACGATGCCCAGTTCCGGCTCGCTTTCCCCGGCCTCCACCAGCTTGCTCAGGCAGTCAGACGCCAGAATGGTGTCCTCGTTGAGCACGAAGATCCAGTCCGCGCCCCGCTCCAGTGCAGCGGCAATGCCCACGTTGTTGTTGCCCGCATAACCACGGTTTTCCTGCAGCGCCAGCACTTCCACCGCCGGGTGTGCCGTGCGGATAGCCTCCACAGAGCCGTCGGTCGAGGCGTTATCCAGGATCAGCACCCTGTGATTGCCATAGCTGCTCGCCTCCAGGGAGGCGATGCAGGCGAGGGTATCCTCGCGGCGGTTCGTATTCAGGATGACACTGATGACGAGTGGTTCTTTCATAGTTGGCCTTGGCCGGGATGACGAGGGTGGGGCAACGCTCACCCAAAGAGATAGCGGTACGACCGGCGGACCGGCGACCAGTTCAGGTCAGCAACGCCCATAACCAGCAGCGGGACGCCGACGCCGATGGCGAAGAGCACAGCCTGCAGCAGCAGCACGTTACCCAGCAACCACGGAGCAACAAAGTAGATTGCCCGCGCGCCGAACTGGAGGGCCGGCGAATGGACGAGATAGACGCCAAACGCCTTGCCCGCCAGCTTCTCCAGCCCTTGCGAGAAGGGAATGCGCGCCGACTCGTAGCCCATGAAGGCCAGAATAAAGAGCGCCGCATAGAGCGAGTCGAGCAGCGTCTCCCGGATGGGAATCCACGGCTGCTCGGCGCCGGCCAGAATCTGCTGCCATTCGAGGACGCCCAGCGGCAGTAGAAACGACGCGCCGGCCAGGAACAGCTTCCGGCCGCCCACCGCTATCCGCTGGAAGACAACCGGGTTCAGCCCGACGACAACGCCGGCCGAGAACCAGAAGAGATGACCGGGGAAGAACCAGCTTCCCGTCAGCTCCATCAGCGGCGCAGCCGCGCCAAGATCGAAGCCCCACGTATCCAGATATACCAGCGTTCGCACGCCAAGCTGCACGATCAGCGTGCCGGCGAGCAATGCTCGTGGATACCGTTTCGCGGCGCGCACCAGGAGCGGCGAGAGCAGATAGAGTTGGATCAGCAGGGGAATGAAGTAGTACGCCGGCGTCGTCCTTCCCATGACCAGCATCTCGGCATAGCCGGCAACTGTCTGCCGCTTCCCCTCCACGAAATCGGCAGCAAATACCAGAAGCGACCAGACGAGATAGGGCACCAGCAGATAGATAATCCGGCTGCGGATGAGACGCCAGCTCCCCTTCAGATCCTGCCGCCCCGTCGCAAAAGCGATGAAGTAGCCGGAGACGAAGAGAAAGGCCGGCACGGCGAACATGATCGCCTGCTGCAGGCCCAGGAGCAGGTAATAGCCGGCGCTGCCCATCTGATCGAAGTTCGGGGGTTCCACAGGCAGGTAGCGGTGGACCCACCAGAACATTGCCGTGAAGCCCCAGCCGGTCGTGTGGTTAAGCACAGCCCCCACAACGGCCAGCCCGTTCAACAGCAATAGTCGTCTGACCATCTCATTTTCCTTTGTGTCAAATTCGCGGAGGGGTAGCTGAACGTCAGGAAGCCGGGCTGGTGACCTTCAGATAGTTGGCCATCGCCGCCACGCTGTGGAAATTTTCGTAGACAATCTCCTCCACCGGAATCTGCCGGTTGAACTTACGCTCAACGAAGGAGATAAGCTGCAGGAGACTCAACGAGTTGAGAATACCGGTGCTGAGCAGGTCCATATCCTCGCTGGTCACGCCGCCGGGGCGGCGCATGATTTCCTTTTCCACATACTCGGTCAGAATCTGTTTTGTCGTGTCCATTTTCGTTCTCCTGAAAACAAGGTTCCGGCTAGCCAAAGCTGTATTTGTAGAATCGCTGCACGACCGGCGTGCGGTTGACGGCGCTCATGAGCAGCAGAGGAACGCCCAGACCGGCCACTATCACCAGCGGCTGGAACAGAAACTGGTTCGCCAGCACCGCCGGAGCGAGGTGATAGATGGCGCGGGCCGTGTAGCCCATAACCGGAGAGTGGATCAGGTAGATCCCGTATGACTTCAGCCCCAGCTCCTCAACCGGCCGGTCAACCGGCGAAGATTGCCGGTAGAAGGCCAGTACGGTGAGGATGAGGGCCAGCGCGTAGAAGGTGTCGATAAACGTTTCCCGGTGATCCAGCCAGAACTGGCCCGAGCTGCGGAAGATCCATTCCCATTCGACAATGCCCGCGACAACGAGAAGTAGGGTCGCGCCTGCCAGCGGCCACCGCCAGCGCGGCAGCCGGCTCTCCAGTAGCTGCAGGTTGAACCCGGCGACAATGCCAAACGAGAACCAGAACAACCGGGTGGCAAAGAACCACTTCGGGGTGGAACCCAGGGCTTGCAGCAGCGGCGATTCGACGCCGAAGTAGCTCAGGTAGTAGCCGAGCTGAATGGCTGACTGCACCAGCGCCGCGACCACCAGCAGCAACACCGGCCGTCTTCGGGCCAGTGGCGCCAGCCAGAAGGAAAGCAGGTAGAACTGGCAGATAAGCGGCACATAGTAGAAGGCCGGATTGATGGCCCCCGTCAGCAGCATGAACGGAATCCGGGCAACGGAAGGCATCCGCCCTTCGGCAATCAGCAAGAGAAGCAGGATCGCCGACCAGAGCAGGTAGGGTACAAGCAGCGTCTGCAGGCGCCCGCGGATGACGGGCCACTGCACCCTACCACTCTGCCGGACGGTGAAGGCGACGAATAGACCCGAAACGAAGAGAAAGGCCGGAATAGCGGCTACCGGGAGCTGCTCCATCGTCCGCAGCACGTAATAAGCCACGCCGCCCGGCTGGTCGGCGCCGGCGCCGACCAGCGGCAGGTAGCGCTCGCGCCAGTGGTACATGGCGACGAAGCCCCACCCTGCCGAGTGGAACAGGATGAGGCCAATCGTCGCCAGCCCATTCAAAAAGAGAAGACGTTTGAACATGTTGCTAGTGGCCTTTCAAGCGCACTTCCGCCGTCGCGCCTTGTTTAATCCGCGGACATGTCAGGCTCGGCGGCCGGAGTCAACGGGGCAAGCTGGCGCTTGAACAGGTGGTCGTCCTTGCTCTCCACGATCTTGATAAAGCGCTGCATCTCGTCG
>JAAYYY010000039.1 GCA_012515125.1 Chloroflexota bacterium | reverse complement strand
TCCACGCCGATGAGCTTGAGCTTTTTTTCCAGCGCCCAGGGGAAGAAATCGGGCGAGGGGCCGGGATGGCGCAGGTAGTAGCCAAACTCCTTGTTCTCAATCCCGCCCTGCGCCGTCTCGCTGGGGATGTCCGGCTGGTCCCAGCCATATTTGTGGTAGCCGGTGTTGATAAGCAGGATGTCGCCCTCTTTCACCGTCACCCGCTCCTCAATCATCTGCGGCGTGTAGAGGCTGTAGTCTGAGACGGCGTCGCTGATGTCCACGATAACGCCTTCGCCGCAGAGGTCGGAGAGGGGGATGTCGGCGATAGCCCGGGCGCCGGAGTGGAAAGCGCGCGGCCCGACGAGGTGGGTGCCGGTGTTGTTGCTCCACTCGATGAGCTGCCCGTTGGCGCCCTGACCGCCACCCCAGGCGCCGGTCAGACGCTTGAAGAAGTGGACCTGCAGCGGCATCTCGCCGGGCCAGGGCGGCGTAAAGATGCTGAGCGCCTGGTTGAGATCGAACCAGCGTGCCTGTGCGAGCAGAGAGAGGGTATCGTCACTGTTCATCGTCTAAAACACCTTACCCCGCCCGCCGAGCCGCTCGACGTGGACCGGGTCGTAGCAGTCGCCGTACTTCGTCTGCGGCAGCGTTGCCTTGCGCGCCATCAGCGCCTCGTATTCGTCATCCTCGACCATCGCCACGATGCGGGCGATGCTCGCCTCGCCGTCCACGAAGCGCCAGGGGAAACAGCCGACCTGCACGCGGCGGTTGACCAGCAGGTCAATGTCGCCGCCGACGCATTCGGCGTGGATGATGCCCTTGTGGAACATCCACAGGTGCATCATCTGGTACATATCCGGCGTGAAGACCTCGGTGAGCGACCGGCCCAGCTTCTCGCGGAAGTGGCGGTCGGCCTGCTCGGCCTGCGCCGGCATCCAGTCGCGGATCTTCGTGTTCATGGGGTGGTCGGCGCTGCCGCAATCCACGCCGATCCACTTCAGCTTTTTCTCTTCGCACCAGCGGGCAAAGCGGGCGTCGGGGCCGGGATGCATGACCATGTAGCGCACCTCGTTGCCGTAGGGCTGGTCCCAGCCGAAGTGGTGGTAGCCAGTGTGGACGATCAGGATGTCGCCCTCGCGCACCTCAACCCGCTCTTCGATCATCTCTGGCGTGTAGATGTCGTAGTCGCCGCAGCAGTCGCTTAAGTCCACGATGGCGGCCTCGCCGGATAGGAAGTCCAGAGAGAGCGAGGCAATGTCTTTGCCCGGTGTATAGAAGTGAATCTCGCCGTCGAGGTGGGTGCCGACGTGGTTGCTGTGGGTGACAAGCTGCCCGTTGGCGCCATTGGGAGCCAGCCGCTTGAAGTACTTCACCTGCAGCGGCTCGTAGGTCGGCCAGGGTGGGGTGCCCACGCCCAGGGGAATAGTCAGGTCGATGAATTTCATGCTTTGCTCGCTCGGCTAAAAGCCATACTGCTCGGCGAAGGCGACCAGCGCCTCCTCGAAGACGGACATCGGCGGGCGGACGAGGCCGGCGCCAACCTGGCCCACGCCCGCTTCCTTGTGGGCGATGCCGGTGTTGATGCG
>JAAYYY010000352.1 GCA_012515125.1 Chloroflexota bacterium | reverse complement strand
TCAGGGGCAGTGGATGAGGCCTTGGGCCCAGAGGCAGCCGCCGCAGGCCGGGAACTCGTTACCGAAACAGTCGTCCTCGTTGGCCTCGGACATCTCGCAGCCGCCGCAGAAGGTGCAGGGGGCGAAGGCGAAGCTCTGCACGCGCTCGCGGTAGGCGACGTACTCAGGCTCGTACCAGATGTCGAGCAGATTCTGCTCGTTTACGTTGCCGAGCACGTGGCGGCGGTTGAGCCGTTCCTTGCCGTGTAAATAGGTGATGTGCGTGTGCAGCAGGGGCAGGCACGGCGCCACAGAGCCATCCCAGCCGATAGAGATCGTCCCGCTTTCGATGAAGTTGCAGACGTCGTTGGCGCCTGCGAGGCTGTTGCCGGCAAAGGTGACGTTGTAGTCGCTGTCGAAAGCGCGGAAAAGGGCCTCCTGCGTTGTCTCGTCGATGTCCATGCGCGGCAGGCTCAACTGGGCGTGCCACGGCGAGGACATATAGGCCACGTTGCGCACCGAGTGGCGATAGAGGATTTCGGCCTGCATCTCTTCCGTATAGGCCAGGACGTTGCTGACAGAGAAATGTTTGGCGCCCAGGTTGCGGGCCATCTGCAGCACAGCCGGCAGGTCGTCGATGTTGCGGCGCATGGCGACGAAGGCGACGCCGATCTCCGGCCGGGGATGGTGGCTGCCCCGCCGCAGCTTGCGAAAGAGAGCGAGGTTCTCCAGCACCTGGGGCAGGGCCGCGCCCAGGCGCACGTCGGCGTAGCTCTCTGGCGTGGCGCCGTCGATGGAGACCCAGAGCAGATCAAGACCACTGGCAATAAGCTGGCGAGACCGGCGCTCGTCCAGCAGTGTGCCGTTGGTGATGATTTCGGTACGCGCCCCGATGTCGTTTGCCCGGCGGATCCATTCGATCGTCTTCTTGTGGAAAAGCGGCTCGCCGAGGCCGCCAAAAAAGAGAGTCGGCCGGGGCGAGAGCTGGCTCACATTGTCCAGTATGGCGGCAAAGGTCGCCTCGCTCATCAGACCGCCGCGCTCTTCTTCCCAATTGTGGCGGATGCAGGTGCGGCAGGCGAGGTTGCAGAGGATGGTCGGCTCGACGTAAATCTTGGTCAGGTGAGTCACCGGCCGGTGCAGGCGAACGTAGTTGCTGCCCTCGTCCAGGCGGACGCGCGCGCCCGGTTCCAGGCCGAACTGCTCGCGTAGCTCGGCGGGCAGGACCAGGCGGCCCTGGTCGTCCACCTCCGCCCAGACGGCCGGCTTGCCAGTTACCGTGGAGCCTGTGGTTGCGCTGGCGGGCGGGCTTACCTCTGCCCCGTGCCCGGGCTCGTTCTGACCATTGTCACTTAGGTTTACGTATCGCTCTGAGATCATCGGGAATAGCCCCTCTGCCGGCCTGCCGGTGGTTTTCGCCTTCCTAAGAGTGTAGCCCGCGCTTTGCCGGGACCCCAGTGATCTTCATCACCAGGATGGGCGACATATGTTACGCTGATTCGGTACGGAATGGGGGAGCAGGCAGGGCGGAAATAAAAAATGAGGTGGCCGGTGCCGCGGGCGCGGTCCAGACCACCTCTGGGCGGGGAGCAATG
>JAAYYY010000351.1 GCA_012515125.1 Chloroflexota bacterium | reverse complement strand
GGTCGCCCCTGGGTGAAGCCCCAGCCGTGGGCCGTGAACAGGGTCGGAATGCCCAGGCTTTTGCCCGCAATCCGGCCAAGAAAGCCGGCCTTTGTTGAATGCGTCGAGATAATGTCGGGCTGCAGCCGGCGCAGCATCCGGCGCATCTCGCCAATACAGCGGATGTCGTGCAGCGGCCCGACGTCACGGGCCAGATGGTTAAGCAGATAACAGGGCACTCCCTTAGCCTGCAACTCGTCAGCCAGGGCTCCGTTTGTCCCCGCAATCACCGCCACGTCGTGGCCCGCCGCCCTCAGCGCCGTCGACAGATCCCGCACGTGGATCTGTGCCCCGCCCACATCGTCCAGGCGGGTGATGATGAACGCAATTTTCACGCTTTGCTTCCTCGCCGGTAGGTCTAGAGTGACTCCCAGATGGCCTCTTTGACCTGTCGAATGGTCTCGGCCAACGGCTGTTCTGTATCGACGTCGTAGACGTGTCTCGTCTCCTGTTTGTGCCACTCGCGGGCATGGCGGTGACGAGACGCCACGTAATCCGCGCTCTCCTTGCCGTCTTTGATCCGGTCGCGATTGCGCTGCTGTGCCGTCTCCAGAGAGACGTGGAGTCGCAGCGCGATGTCGGGCGGCGGGATCTGCCGGTAGAGGCGCTGCTCAAGGCGGGCCAGCCGGTTGTAGATCGTCCCCGCGCCCTGCTCCTCTGTGCGGGCAATGAGCCGAGGACTGTCCATTGCGCCGACCGTTTCCGAGGGATAGCGGTCACAGATGACGATTTCGCCGTTAGCCGCAGCGCGACCGGCCCGCACGAGCAGCTGCCGGCGCTCCCAGGCCAGAATTACGGCGCGCAGTGCATAGATCAGGGCCGCCGGCCCCTTGCTCCGGTCCGGCGGCGCATCGCCATTACTCGGCGCGGCGTGCCCTTCCAGCCGGCTGGTCCGCAACGAAGAGAGCCGCGGGCGCAGGAGCGGCAGGAGCAGGCTGAGCGGCGCCGTCAGCCAGGTCGCCGGTGGTTTTCCCGCGTGAACGGTGCGGACGGCGAAGGCGCTGCCCAACCAGTGGCCCGTCTCCGCAACGAGTGTGGATTTACCCGTGGCCTCAGCGCCGACAAAAGCGATAAGCGCGCCGCCCGACTCGAACACCTTGTTCTTCTGTTTGTGCCCCAGAAGTCGCCGCTGCCCTTCGGCCCAGAACATCCTGGCGTAGGCCAGGAGGCGGCCTGCCCAGCCGTGCCGGGCGTACCCTTTGAGCTGCCTGCGCACCTGCCGGGCCAGCATCATCCTCCTGATAAGGGGCGCCTCGCCTTCGAGCGCCCGAACGCATTGCAGAAACAACTCGGCGTCCACGACCGGGCAATGTTTCTTTAACAAAGCAAGAGCGTCGGCAAGGCCGCCCCCTTCCTGCAGCCAGCGCACCTCTCGCCGTAGAGCGGCCGACTTGCGGCGCATCACCACCAGGTCGGGCAGCGAGCCGTACTTGATGAACATCCGCAAGGTAAAGAGGACCAGCTCGGCCGGCCGGGCTGTCACCCGGAGCGGGCCGTGGAACGTCACGTTCTCCAGCAGCATCTCCTCCAGCGGGAAGAGGTGGCTCTTCACAAAACTCTCGCCGGTCAGCACCCGGCTGAAGAGATGGACGTGAATCAGCTCGCTCGTCTGTGGGTCACGGCCGTAATAGTGGGTGATGCCCGGCTCGCCGGCGCCCCAGCGGGCAATCGCGCGCTTGAACCCCAGCCGCGAGAGTGTTGTCAGCACCTGGGGTAGCGATTGGCGCTCTACCAGAAGGTCGAGGTCGGTCTCCCCGGCCGCCAGCTCGGCCAATGCAATGTTGCTCTTCCAGTGGCTGTAGACGACGCCCTCGCGCTCAAAGGCAGTGGCAAGCTGCTCTACCAGAGAGGCGTTGAGGACCGCAGCAGGCTCAGACGTAACCAGTTCTTGGATCATCTGTCGTGGCTTCCTAGAGCGCGTCTTTGGCGAGCGCCGACTGCCTGACCAAAGCGCGTTGCGCGTGCCAGGCGGCAGCCAGGCCGCCCAGGGTGCGAATGAGATTGCCGGCGATGAGCGCGATTGCCGCCCCCGCCAGACCGGCAGCCGGAACCAGCCAGTAGCAGGCCAGCGCGACGGCGCCGGTTGTCAGGAGCTGCAGCGGCAGCTGGATGCGGAAGTAGCGGGCCGACGTGATCACAAAGAGGACCATCGTCGCGACATAGTCCAGGCCGGCGCCGAGCATGAGCAGCGCAAACAGCCCCGGCAGCGCGTATTCCGGCCCATATAGCAGCGTGAGGATCAGGCGGCCGGCGACAAGAGCCACGAGAACGCCGGCGCCTCCCAGGGCAACGCCGATCATAATCAGGCGCAGTGAGAGCCGGCGAAAGGCGCGGGCGTTTCCCCCGGCATACTGCTTCGCCAAGCGCGGGCTGGCCGAGCGGCCGAGCGCCTGTATGACTGTCGGCGCCGCTTTCTGGAACGAGGCGACGGCGGCGAAGATACCTAACTGATAGGCGCCAAGCTGGCCTTCGATGAAATAGCGCGGAATGTTGGAGTTAAAGGAGATAAGCATGGTCACGAAGCCCAGCGGCAGCGTGAACCAGACCAGCCTGCCCAGCGTCCTGACGTGCCAGCGCGGCTTCGGCAGCTTCCTGGGCAGGAAGTAAGCGATTGGTCTGGCCGACGGGTCTAGGCTCAGGCTTGTGTTGCGCAGATCGTAGGTCAGCATAACGGCAATGCGCGCCGCTGCCAGCCCCATAACGCCCCAGAAAACGCTGCCGGTGAGATAGTAGCCCACCGCCAGGCCCGCCAGCGATAGAGGCGCTTTGATGATCATCGATTTGGCAATGCGATCGAGCCGTTCCACCTGCATGAACAGGCCATAGAAGGCGTCGCTGACTGCCTCGCTTGCCTTCGACAGACCGTGCGCCAGGATGACCAGCGCTGTTTCCTGGCCGAAGTTCCCGACGGCGACGATACCGGCCACAACCAGCAGCGAGAGGGCCGTCGTGATCAGGCGCAGGCCGAAGTAGTCGCCAAAGAGATACTCCTGCCGTGTATCGGTGGCCTGCACGTCACGCAGGCGCAGGGTGGCAAACATGAAGATCGGCGCCGTCGTCGCCAGCCCGAGGGCGAACTGGCCCACGTCCTCCGGCGAGCCAAGCTGGGCCAGCACGACCGTCATGAGAAACCACGCGCC
>JAAYYY010000350.1 GCA_012515125.1 Chloroflexota bacterium | reverse complement strand
TGGGCCATTACGTGCTTATGGGCGAGTGGGGGCAGATCAAAGAGCGCATTGCCGGGCGTATCGTCGAGGCGCTGCTGGCCCAGTTCCAGCACGAGGACGACCCACACCCGGTGCGGCGCGCCGTGCTGGAGTCGCTGGGCAACGCCGCACACCCGGCCGTACCCGCGCTGATCGATCAGTCGTACGAGCGCGGCGACGCCGAGATGCGCCTGAGCGCGGTCTTTGCCATGGGCCTCACGGCCGACCGTCGCTGGATGCCGATCATCATGGACGAGCTGCATAGTGAAGAGGTGGAGATGCGCCTGGAGGCGATTCGTGCAGCGGGAAACCTCGGCTTCAGCGATCCCGTGGACCGTCTCATCGACCTGCTCTACGACGACGATCTGGAAGCCCGGCTGGCGGTTGTCTCCGCGCTCGGGCAGATTGGCAGCGAGGCGGCTTACGAGGCGCTGCAGGAGCTGGCCAACGACCCTGAGGCGGAGGATTTGTGGGATGCCATCGAGGAAGCCATGGATGAGATGGAGTGGCTGGGCGGAGAGATCGACCTGAACCTCTTTGAGTGGGACGAGGACGACGGACAGAATTGACGCCAGTATTACGTGGAAGCCATCATCGACGTCTTCACCCAGAATATCATTCCAATTCTCCTGGTCGCCGCCATCGGTTACTGGCTCCGCCGCCAACTGGGCGTTCCGGCACGACCTGTCTCCTCTGTCGTTTTTAACGTCTTCAGTCCAGCGCTCGTCTTCGTCAGCCTGGTCAACAGCGAGCTGCCCCCCGGCGAGCTGCTGGGGCTGCTGGCTTTCGCCGTCATCACCATCCTGGTGATGGGCGGGCTGGCGGCGCTCGTCGGCAGCGCCCTGCGCCTGCCGCGCGCCGATGTAATCACCCTCCTGCTCGTGGTGATGTTTGTCAATGGCGGCAACTACGGGCTGACGCTGAACCGGCTGCGTTATGGCGAAGACGGGCTCTCGCGGGCTGTCGTCTATTTTGTCGTCAGCACGATGTTTGTCTATACTCTCGGCGTCTTCATCGCCTCTATGGGCCGCAGCAGCATCCGTGGCGCACTGGTCCGCCTGGCGCGAGTGCCCACCATCTACGCCGTCGCGCTGGCTATCGTCGTCTATGCGCTCCGCATTCCGATGCCTGGGCCGATCATGAGTACCCTGGAGATTGTTGCGGACGGAGCGATTCCTACGATGCTCGTCGTCCTGGGCATGAACATGGCGGCAATCGACGGCGTGGCATCCTGGCGGCTGGCCCTGCCGGCCGTCTCACTGCGGCTGCTTGTTGCGCCCCTGCTGGCGATGGTCGTTGCCGGGTTGCTCGGCCTCCAGGGGCTGAGCTACTCCACTTCTATTATCGAGGCGAGTATGCCAACCGCCGTGATTACCTCCGTCATCGCCACCGAATACGAGGTGCAGCCGCCTATCGTGACCAGTATCGTCGTGCTGACGACGCTGCTAAGTCCCATCACGCTGGCAATGACGATTACCCTGTTGGGCCTATGAACCAGGTACGCGCCCTTCCCCTGTTGCTTCTGCTGCCTCTCGCGCTCGTCTTTTTCTGGTTCGGGCTAGCGCGCGCCGCCCAGGCTCAGGGGGCGCCCGAAGTGCAGCGGGACGCCGAGTATACCTTCGGAGAGACGATGCGCTTTGCCCTGCGCGCCAAGACGGCCGAGCCGGTTACCCGGGCGACCCTCTTCTTCACCGCTCCGCAGTTGGATACGACCTACGTAGTCGAGCTGGAGATGGTGCCGTCGCGCTCTCTCAGCGTCACACACGAGGTGCCGCTGGCGGAGGTACAGCTTTTGCCCTTCACAACCGTTACCTACTGGTGGCGTCTGGAAGGCGGCGAGGTCGCCTACGACATTCCCGCGGAAACCATCGCCTACGTGGACAACCGTTTTGACTGGCAGGAGCTTTCGGGGCCCTACGCGATAGTCCATTGGACCGGCGAGGAGGTGGTGGTGGGGCAGACGGCCCTCGACGTGATTGCCCGTGCCTGGGCAAAGCTGGTGGCCGTCATCCCCATCAACCCCGGCGAGCCGTTTGACATCTACGTCTATCCCGGCTCGGCGGAGATGCGCTCGGCGCTCATGCTCGGCGGGCGGGATTGGGTCGGGGCCAGCGCCCACCCGGAGCAGCGCATGGCTCTGGTGACGGCGGTGAACCCCCGTACCGCTGAGCTCGACCTGGGCCGTAGCATCCCCCACGAGCTGACCCACCTGCTGCTCCACGACGCTACCAGGCCCAACCAGGAGAACGTCCCGCGCTGGTTCGAGGAAGGGCTGGCGACTTTAATGCAGGCGACCCAGGCGCCCGACCTGGAGCGGCTCGTCGGCGAGGCCATCGGCGCCGGCGAGACCATTCCCCTGGCGACGCTCTGCCGCGACTTCCCGGAAACGCAGGACCGCACGAGCCTCGCCTATGCCCAGAGCGCCTCTGTCGTCGGCTACATCCAGACACAATACGGCAACCACGCCCTCACCGAGATGATCCGCGCCTTTGGTGACGGCGCCGACTGTGAGGCTGGGGTGCGCCGGGCGCTCGACCTCTCGCTGGCGGACCTGGAAGCCGAATGGCTGGAAGCGGCACGACCGCTCTCCCCCGTGGAGACAGTCTGGGAGAAAGCCGGACCGTGGCTGTTGCTTCTCGGCGGCGGCTTTGTCCTGATGACCCTTTTACTCGTACCCTTGCGGAGATAATCATGACCAATTTGCCACCCGAATGGCAACCCGAAGAGCCGGAGAACGACGAGCAGCGCGCCCGCGTGCTGCTGGTGAACGGCACGGCCCTTCTGCAGAGCGGCAAACATGAGATTGCCCTGACCTTACTCGAAGAGGCCTACGAGCTGACCCCCGACGATCCCGACGCCGCGCTCAACCTGAGCGGCGCCTACATCCTCACGGGCAAGTTCCGCCACGCCGTCCGCGTCCTGGAGAAGCTGGCCGAACAGGAGCCGCACAATCCGATGATCTGGCTCAATCTCGGCGCGGCCTACCTGGGCAATCCGGTTCTGGCCCGCGACAGGCACCAGCGGCAGGCCATCGACGCCTTCCAGCGCGCCCTGGAGCTGCATCCGGTGGCGCCCAACGCCGCCTACAACATCGGCCTCATCTACCGCGACCGCAAGGATCTCGATAGCGCCATCCAGTGGTTCGCGCAGGCCGTCGAGCACGATCCCGACGACGCCGACGCGCGGACGCTACTGGCGCGCAGCAGGGCCGAGCGCGCCGCCGAAGAGGAGTAGGCCATCGACCAGCAGCAGCCGCCTGTTCCCGCCAGCCCTACCGCCATCTCCCCGCCTCGCTATAATAGGACTGATGAATCTGACAAACCGCTTGCCACAAGGCATACGGAAAGGTGACCGATGGTCGAACCTGAGTTGATTGTCGTGGGCGGTGGGCTGGCGGGAAGCGAAGCTGCCTGGCAGGCGGCCGAACTGGGGGTACGCGTGCGCCTCTATGAAATGCGCCCCCGGCGGCAGACGCCGGCGCACGTCACCGGGCGCCTTGCCGAGCTGGTCTGCAGCAACAGCCTCGGCTCGGTCATTCCCACCAAGGCGCCGGGGCTGCTCAAGGCGGAGCTGCGCGGTCTCGGCTCGCTCATTCTCGACTGCGCCACGCGGGCTGCCGTGCCCGCCGGCAGCAGCCTCGCCGTCGATCGCGAGCTCTTCGCCGCCTGCGTCGAGGAGCGGATCATCGGACACCCACGCATCGAGCTGATCCGCGAGGAGGTTACCGCCATCCCCGACCGGCCGGCCATTATTGCCAGCGGCCCGCTGACCAGCGACGCCCTGACGGCGGATATCGCCCGGCTGAGCGGGCAGGAGTATCTCTACTTCTTCGACGCGCTCAGCCCCATCGTCCAGGCCGAGACGATCGACATGAGCAAGGCGTTTCGCGCCAGCCGCTACGACCGGGGGCAGGAAGATGAGGGCGACTACATCAACTGCCCGCTGACCCGCGAGGAGTACGCGCGCTTCGTCCGCGCCCTCCGCGAGGCCGAGCAGATCGAGCTGCGCGACTTCGAGCAGGCCGGCGCGGAGTTCTTTGAGGGCTGCCTGCCGGTAGAAGTCATCGCCCGGCGCGGCGACGACGCCCTCCGCTTTGGCCCGATGCGGCCCGTCGGGCTGGAGAACCCGCACACCGGCGAGCGACCCTATGCCGTCGTCCAGCTTCGCCAGGATAACCTCGCGGGCACGCTCTACAACATCGTCGGCTTCCAGACCAACCTGCGTTGGGGCGAGCAGAAGCGCGTGCTGCGTCTCATCCCCAGCCTGGAAAACGCCGAGTTCATGCGCTACGGGATGATGCACCGCAACACCTACATCAACAGCCCCGCGCTGCTGCAGCCGACGATGCAGTACCGCAATCGCGCCGACCTCTTTTTTGCCGGGCAGATCGTCGGCGTCGAGGGCTACGTGGGCAACGCCGGCAGCGGACTGCTCGCCGGCATCAACGCCGCCCGCCTGCTGCTGGGCCGCCATCCGGTCATTTTGCCGCCGCAGACGATGATGGGCGCGCTGGCTCATTACATCACCCACGCGGCGCCGAAGGATTTCCAGCCGATGAAGGCCAACTTTGGCATCCTGCCTATGCCGGAGACGAAGCTGGGCAAACAGGAACGCTACGCCTACTACACCCGGCGCGCGCTCACGGCGCTGCGCCGCTTCGCCCGTGCCTTCGACGTCGCCTTCGACCAGGAAGCGGCCGAAGCGGAAATGGTCCTGCCCGGCGCCGCATAGATGAAAACTACCTTCAGGATCGCCGGGCCCTTTCTCCTCGCCGCCCTCATCTGGCTGCTCGCCGGCTGCGGCGGCCGGTGGGCGCCGTTTCCGGTGACTGCCACAGCCACCGTCGCGCCGCCTACCGCTACTGCTACGGAACCGCCTGCTCCCACCGCCACGATAACGGCTGTACCACCAACGCCGACGCTGCCGGTGGTAACAGAGGAGCCGGTTCTGCAGTGTACGCCGCCCGGCTGCGCCAGCCCGAACGTGCTCACCTGCCCGGACGGCGATTGCCCCGGCGGCTGCGGCACTGTCTGCAGCCCGCCCTCTGAGATGCGGGCTCCCGACTTCGACGGCGAGCGTGCCTACGACGACCTGCTGGCGCAGATGGCGTTGGGGCCGCGTATTCCCGGCTCTCCGGGCCACACTGCTGCCGGCGACCTGATCCTCGCCACGCTGGATGACCTGGGGTGGGCCGCCGAAGAGCAGCCGCTGAGCTACCAGGGCGTCGAGGGCCGCAACCTGATCGCCCGGGCCAACGAGGGCGCCGGCCCGATCATCATCCTCGGCGCGCACTACGACACGCGGGCGATTGCCGATCAGAGTCCCGGCGAGCAGGCGACGGAGCCGGTGCCCGGCGCGGTGGATGGGGCCAGCGGCGTGGCGGTATTGCTGGAGCTGGCCCGCACGGTCGACCTCGACGACATCCCGCACGAGATCTGGCTCGCCTTTTTCGACATGGAGGACCAGGGCAGCGGCGGCATGCCCGGCTGGGACTGGATCGTCGGCTCGACCTACATGGCGAACAACCTGGACGTGCAGCCGGAGGCGATGGTGCTGGTGGATATGATTGGCGACGCCGACCAGCAGCTTTATTACGAGGGTTTCAGCGATGCGGCGCTGCGGGCCGAACTGTGGCAGGTTGCCGCCAATCTGGGCTATGATACGGTGTTTGTGCCAGAGGTGCGCCACTCCATGCTCGACGACCACCGTCCTTTTCTGTCCCGTGGCATTCCGGCGGTGGACATCATCGACTTCGACTATCCATACTGGCACACGGTCGAAGACACGGCCGACAAGGTCGCGCCCGAAAGCCTGGAGCGGGTTGGGCGCACCCTGGAAAGCTGGCTCGAAAACAAACCCTGACGCTCTCAGCCTACGTGGCGGGCTGATGATGGAGGTAAGCAATTAACGGAGACACTTTTGAAACGATGGCGCCCCAGGAGCGGGCTATCCTCGTCGGCACGGAGCTAAAAAACAGCCGCCCTCTGCTGCCGGTGGAGGAAAGTCTGGAGGAGCTTGCCCGCCTCGCCGAGACTGCCGGTCTGGAGGTCCTGGGCCGCACCTGGCAGCGCCTGGACCAGCCCGACCCGGCGACGTTCATCGGCTCTGGCAAGGTCGAAGAGATCGACGAGATGCGCAAGGAGCTGGGCGCCGATGTCATCCTCTTCGACGACGAGCTATCGCCGCGCCACCTGCGCGAGCTGGAGGAGAAATTCGGCGAGGACACGAAAGTCGTTGACCGCACCGCGCTCATCCTGGACATCTTCGCCCAGCACGCGCAGACCGCCGAAGGGCAGCTACAGGTTGAGCTGGCGCAGCTTGAATACCGCCTGCCCCGGCTGACACGGATGTGGACACACCTCGCCCGGCAGGCCGGCGGGCGCGCCGGCGGCAGCATGGGCGGCGTCGGTCTCCGGGGTCCCGGCGAGACGCAGATCGAAATGGACCGCCGGGAGATTGGCCGGCGGATTGCGCTGCTCAAGGGAGAGCTGGAGAAGGTCCGCGCTCGCCGCGAGCAGCACCGCGCCAAACGCCAGCAGACGGCGCTGCCCGTTATCGCCATCGTCGGCTACACCAACGCCGGAAAATCGACACTGCTCAACCGGCTCAGCGGCAGCGACGTGCTCATCGAGGACAAGCTCTTCGCCACCCTCGACCCGACCACCCGCCGCGTCAAGATGCCCTCCGGGCGCGAGGCGCTTTTCACCGATACGGTCGGCTTCATCCAGAAGCTGCCGACCCAGATCGTCGCCGCTTTTCGCGCCACGCTGGAGGAGATCGCCGACGCCGACATCGTCCTGCACGTCGTCGATGCGACCCATCCCAATGCCCGCGAGCAAATGGAGTCGGTCGAGGATACGCTGGCGCTGCTGGAAGTGGATCACCTGCCCATCGTAGAGGCGCTGAATAAGGTGGACCTGCTCCCGCCCGGCGTAGATCCCGTGGAAATGCTCGATGGGGGACCAATGTCTATACCGGTTTCGGCAAGCACCGGTTATAATTTAGAAACGCTTCTGCTGGCAATAGAGGCGGTGATGGAGCGTTACCTGGCGTCGGTGCGTGTGTTCCTCCCGTATCGCCGTGGCGATCTGGTGTCGCTTTTTTACGAGCGCGGTCAGGTAGAGGACGAGGAGCACCGGAGCGAGGGCGTCTACATGGCGGGTCGCTTGCCAGATCGCCTGCGTCCTTACTTCGCAGACTATGTTGTCGGGCGCGAGGAAGAGGAGTAGTTCGGGGCAAAGAATGGACGAGCAGATCAACCAGCTAGTCGAGCGAATAAACCGCTTCCTGGTCCGGCAGCCCGGTACCGTCCCGCTCGCCGGCCTCCTGTTGATCGCCGCCAACCTCCTGCTGCAATTCTGGCCCGGTCCCGATAGCTGGATCGCCGCAAGCAACCTTCTGCTTCACCTGGGGTTGATTATCAGCATTGCCGGCCTGCTCCTGATCAACGTGTACCGTCATTGAGCGCCGGAGCGCACGCGAGCCCATGTCTGTTACGGAAGACCGCATGATTGAAGACGTTGCTACTCTGGTGCGCCTGCCTGCTGCCCGCGCGGCGCTGGCCCGCTACCACGACCGGCTGGAGGCGATTGTCGAGCAGACCATCGCCGTACAGCAGATCGCTGCCCCGACCTTCGCGGAGAGCGACCGCGCCGCTTATATCGAGGAGCGTTTCGGCGCGCTTGGGCTGCAGGACGTGGAGCGCGACGAGATGGATAACGTGTTTGGTCGCGTGCCGGGCAGCCTTCCGGGCGCGCCGGTCGTCGTCTCAGCCCACATCGACACCGTCTTTGCCACCGAGCAAGACCTGACCATCAACCAGTCGGATGGGCGCGTCGCCGGGCCGGGCATCGCCGATAACTCACTCGGCGTGGCCGCGCTGCTCACCCTTGCCGAGACCTTTGGCGCCGAAGAGCTCCGGCCGCAACGCGACATCTGGTTCGTCGCCAACGTCCGCGAAGAAGGGTTGGGCGATCTGCACGGCATGCGCGCCGTCACCGAGCGTTTTGGCGCTGCGGCGGCCTACCTGGTACTCGAAGGGGGTCTTTTCGGCTACATTTGCCACGAGGGAATCGGCGTCCGCCGCTTTCGTGTGACTGTGAAGACGCCGGGCGGCCACTCCTGGGGCGCCTTCGGCAACCCAAGCGCCATCCACATCATGGGGCGCATGATCGCCGCGCTGGGCGAACTGGAGCTTCCCGAACAGCCGAAAACGACCTACAACGTCGGCGTCGTCGAAGGTGGTACGACGGTCAATACGATTGCCCGGAGGGCCACGATGCTGCTGGATCTGCGTTCGGCCGGCGAGCGCGAGCTGCTCGATCTGGTCGCGAAGGTCGAAACGCTGTTGCACAGCTTCGCCGGCCCGGATGTCGAAGTCACCGTCGAGTCCATCGGCAATCGCCCGGCGGGCCGATTGAGCCAGAAGGCGCCGTTGGTACGGAAAGCTATCGCGGCCCTGCGGGCCGTCGGCCAACCGGGCTTCGAGCTAACGGCGGGCAGTACGGACGCCAACATTCCGTTGAGCCGGGGTTATCCGGCCGTCTGCATCGGCATTACGCGGGCGGCCAACACCCACCGGCCCGACGAGTTCATGGAGACGGCGCCTATCCCACAGGGCATTGGACAGGCGCTGCTTTTACTGCTGGCGGTCGCCGGCATCGCAGAAGCGCCGTGAGCGTTGAATAGACCGTCCACTTCCCGCGGCGCTGGGGGAAGTGGCACTGCTCCTGGTCTGGAGACAGGCAGCAAGGCAGCCAGAACAATGAACGATCTTTCAAACGAGCTAACGCAGTCGAAACGGGTCCATACTCGCTCCCTTACCGATGAGCTTGCGCGGCGCCGGGTGAAGGCCAGCGCGCCGCTAAGCACACTGACCTACCAGTCGTTCCCTCTGAGCGCTGCGGAGGCAGAAGCGCAGGAGCTGCCGGTCTGGCGCGTTCGCCTGGTCCTCACCTCGAATCCGGCGGAACAGATCGGCCTGGCTATCAACGGGGAGTTTGTTCTGGGGCGTATTGTGCCCGGCGACGAAGCCCCCGACGTCTTCGATCTGAACCCCTACGGGGGCAGCGAGCGGGGCGTCAGCCGGCGCCATGCGGCAATAAGGCCGACGAACACCAACCTGTACATCACCGACCTGGGCAGCACCAACGGCACACAACACAATGGCCGGACTATCGGCGTTAATACGCCGTACTCGCTCGCCGACGGAGACACGCTGGCGCTGGGGCGGCTGCGCTTTGTCGTCTACATTGATTCCCGCCCCGCGACGGGAGACCAGCCCCGCGAGCGGCGCGTTGACCTTGCCGACGCGCTGGTAGAAATTGCCAAGGCCATCACCTCGCAGCTCGATCTCAACGAGGTGCTCAATCAGGTGGCCTCGACCGCGCGCGCCCTGACGGCTGCCGGCGAGACGGGCATCTGGCTCGTGGACGAGCGCAGCGGCGAGCTGATGCTGCAGGCCGAGCGGGGGATGGAAGACGAGCGGATCCGCCGGATGCGCCTGCCGGTGGATGTCGCCTCGCCGATGGCCGAAGTGCTGCGCACGAACCGGCCCCTGCGTGTCAGCCGCCAGCCGGGGGAAGAAGAAATCAAAGTCAAGACCGGCTATCTCGTCGAGGCGCTGGCCTACGTGCCCATCACGCTCGGCGGCGTCACCTTTGGCGTGCTCGGCGCCTCGCACCGCAAGCCGGGCCGCCAGTTCAACGAACGCGACGAGCGCCTTCTGCGCGCCATCGCCGATTTCGCCGCCATCGCCATCCAGAACGCCCGCCAGTACCAGACCACCGACGCTGCCCTGGAGCAGCGCGTCCGAGAGCTGGCGGCGCTCAACGAGCTGGCCTCGACCGTTTCCTCCTCCCTCGATCTGCATGTGGTCTACCGCGTCCTCGTTTCCGAGATACGCCAGCAGTGGCAGGTTGGCGCGGTCGCCCTCTACCTGTGGGAAGAAGAGGGTAAGCGCCTGACCCGCTATCCCAGGGGTGGCGACATGGAGGATGGCGTAGTGACGGACGCGTCGGGTCTGGAGCCGCTGCTCCACCAGGTTGTGTCCAGCAACCAGGTGCTGGTGGACAACGACATTCAGCGCCACGGAGCAGCCGGGAAGGAAACGACGGGCAATCTGACCGATGGCTCGGCCCACAATCTGGCGGCGACGCCGCTGGCGACGCGCGATGGTGTGGTTGGCGTTCTCGCGCTGATCAACAAAGAAGACGGCGGCTTCAACGACGACGACGTTACCCTGTTGCGGGCCTTTTCCAACCCCGTCGCGACGGCAGTAGCCAATGCACGCCTTTTCGCCGAATCAGAGCGGCAGCGCGCCGCTATCCAGGCGACCGCCTACGTGCTCGACCAACCGCTGCTCATTCTGGACGAGCGAGGGCAGGTGCTCGTGGCGAACGAGCGGGCGAAGGCCATCGTCGAATCGCACATGTCGCCGCTCTTCGACGGCATCAGCCGGGCGCTGGGCCGCACCATTGAACTCGACATTGGCGACGAGACTTACCTCTGCTCCAGCGAGCACGTACCCGGCGTGGGTACGATTGTCGTCATGCAGGACATCACCTACGTGAAAGAGTTGGAAGCAGTGCGCTCGGAGCTGATGCATACCATCACCCACGACCTCAAGAGCCCGCTGACCTCAATTATCGGCTTCGCGCACATCCTGGAGCGCACGGCGACGCTCGAAGAGCGCTCCCACCACTTCCTGGAACAAATCAACATCGCGGCAACCCGTATTCTGGACATGATCGGCCAGCTCATGCGCACGGTTGATGATTCCACCACGCTCGGCCGGGAGATGGCCCCCCTGGACCTAAACGCGCTAGTCAGGGAGCTGATCGCCGATGTCGAAGGGGCGGCAGCCGCCAAGCAGCTTGCCGTCCGGGTGGAAGAAACGGGGCAGCCGACGTGGATAGTCGGCGACAGGCGGCGCCTTTACCACGCGCTGCTCAACGTGCTGGACAACGCTATCAAGTTCACGACGCCCGGCACCGCCGTGACCGTTCGCGTCGATTATGGGCAGGATTCCGAGGGCGAGATCGTCGTGCGGGTGGAAGATGAAGGGCCGGGCATCGACCCTGCCGACCTGCCACACCTCTTCGAGCGCCACTATCGGGGTAAGCTCGCGACCGGCGCGCCGGGTCACGGCGTCGGCCTCTCGCTGGTGCGCAGTACCATTACCACTCATGGCGGTGACGTCTGCGCGGAGAACCGCGAAGAGGGTGGGGCGGTCTTTATCCTGCGCCTACCGGCCTCCATTCGCGCGCCCGCCGGCGACGCTCCGCCCATCTCGCCGCCAGGAGATTAACCGGGCGTCTGCCCGGCTAGGCTGCGAGGCTGCGGAAGACGCGCCAGGCTGCCTCCACCGTCGCTTCGACGACAGCCTCGTCGTGCGCCGTGGAGAGGAAACCGGCCTCATACTGGGAAGGCGCCAGGTACACGCCTCCATCCAGCATGCCCCGGAAGTAGCGGGCGAAACGCTCTGTATCCGCCAGTTTCGCCGTCTCCCAGTTCGTAACCGGCTGCTCGCTGAAAAAGAGCCCAAACATTGTGCCGACACGGCTGACGACGACCGGAAGACCGGCATAGCTTGCGCCTTCGCGCAGTCCGGCGACGAGCCGGGCGCCTGTCTGCTCCAGCTTCTCCCACACCCCCGGCTCGCGCAGGGCGCGCAGCGTCTCGATGCCGGCGGTCATCGCCAGCGGATTGCCGGAAAGCGTTCCGGCCTGGTAGACCGGGCCGGCCGGCGCGACCAGCTCCATCACCTCGCGCCGCCCCCCATAGGCGCCCACGGGCAGCCCGCCGCCAATCACTTTGCCCAGCGTCGTCAGGTCGGGCCGGATGCCGTACAGCGCCTGAGCGCCGCCAGGATGGACGCGAAAGCCGGTCATTACCTCGTCGAAGATGAGCAGCGCGCCTTCTTCGGCCGTGATCGCCCGCAGCGCCTCCAAAAAGCCGTCCTGCGGCGGCACCAGGCCCATGTTGCCCGCGACCGGCTCGACGATGACCGCGGCAATCTCGCCGGGATAGGCGGCAAAGAGGCGGCGCACCGCCTCCGCATCGTTGTACGGCGCGACCAGCGTGCCGGCCGTCGCTCCGCCGGGCACGCCGGGGCTGTCCGGCAGGCCCAGCGTCGCCACGCCGCTGCCGGCCTGCACCAGCAGCATGTCGGCGTGTCCGTGGTAGTTGCCCTCGAACTTGACGATACGCTCGCGCCGCGTGAAGGCCCGGGCCACGCGCAGCGCGCTCATCGTCGCCTCCGTGCCGCTGTTGACGAAACGGATCAGCTCCAGCCCCGGCATCATCTCCTGCACCAGCGCCGCCAGCTCGACCTCCAGCGGGCTGGGCGCGCCGAAGCTGGTCCCTCGCGCCGCCGCTTCGGAGAGCGCCGCTACCACACGCGGGTGAGCGTGGCCGAGGATCAGCGGCCCCCACGAGAGTACGTAGTCGATGTAGCGGTTGCCGTCCACGTCGTAGAGGTAGGGCCCTTCGGCGCGCTCGATGAACAGCGGCTGCCCGCCGACGGCGCGAAAAGCCCGCACCGGCGAGCTGACCCCACCCGGCATCAGCCGCTGTGCCTGTTCGTACAGTTCGATGGAACGGGCAATGTCTGGCATGGTTTTTCCTACTGCACCACCACCCAGCCCGCCGCTTCCGCGCGCTCGCGGATCAGGCGGGCGAGCTGGCCGATGAAAAGCGGGTCTGTGTTCAGCGCCGGGGGGCGTTCCAGGCGCATGCCGTGGGCCTGCGCCACTTCCCGGGCCATGATGTCGATATCGTAAAGGATCTCCACGTGGTCGCTGACGAAGCCGACCGGCAGGCTGATCACGTCGCGAATCCCCTGCCGCGCCAGCGCCGGCAAATGCTCCTCGAGCTGCGGGCCCAGCCACGGCTCCGGGCTGCGGCCGGCCGACTGGTAGCTCCACGACCAGTGCTCTGGCGGGAGGCCGGCGCCTTCCGCCACAAGCCGCGCCGTCTCTCGAAGCTGGCTATCGTACGGGTCGCCCATCTTCATGATACGCTTAGGCAGGCTGTGGGCGCTGAAGACAACGTGGACCCGGTCGCGCTCGTCCTCAGGCCAGCGGGCCAGCCCATCGCAGACCCGGTTGACGAGCGCGGCGATGTAGTCGGGCGCGTCGTGGTAGCTGCTGATGTGCTCGAACTGGATGTCGCCGCGAAACATCGCCAGTCCATCGGCAATCTTCTGCTGGTATTTCGCCACGCTCAGCTTGCTAAAATGGGGCGCGAGCACGAGGCTGATGGCGTGGGTGATGCCATCCTCTACCATCTGCCCGACTGTCTCCTCGATCCACGGCGCCCAATGGCGCATGCCCAGATAGGTGCGGAAGCCGTCCGGCAGCAGCGCGCCGATCGCGTCTACCTGTGCCCGCGTGATTTCCAGCAGCGGCGACCGCCCGCCGATGCGCTCGTAGTTGTGGGTTATTTCGGCCAGCACTTCCGGCGTCGTCGGCCGGCCGCTGCGGATGTCCGCCAGGTAGCCCGGAATCTCTTCCAGGGAGTTGGGCCCGCCGTAGGCCATGATCAGCACGCCGATGGGGAGCTGTACGTTGCTCATTTCCGTTTTCCTCCCCTATCCCGTCACCGCCGCGCGGGCCATCTGTTCGGACCGCTCGTGGACAAAATCGACCAGCCGCCGCACGTTCTCGACTGGCGTGTTGGGTAGGATGCCGTGGCCCAGGTTGAAGATATGCCCCGGCCGGCCGCCGGCCTGCTCCAGAATGCGATTGGCCCGGAACTCCAGCTCGCGCCACGGCGCCAGCAGGGCCACCGGATCGAGGTTGCCCTGGATGGCCCGATCGTGGCCGATCTGCTCCCAGGCCCAGTCGAGCGGCATCCGCCAGTCCACACCGACGATGTCGCCGCCCGCCGCCGCCACCGACGGCAGGTATGCCGTCGTGCCGGTGCTGAAGTTGATGACCGGCACCCCGGCGCTCTCCAGCTTCTGGAAGAGGCGGGCGTTGTAGGGCTGCACGTACTGCTCGTAATCTTCTTTGCCCAACGCCAAGCCGGCCCAGCTATCGAAGAGCTGCAGCGCTGAGGCGCCCGCGCGCGCCTGGGCCAGCAGGTAGTCGGCCTGCACGGCAACGAGTTTGTCCATCAACCGCCGCCAGGCCGCCGGCTCGCCGTACATCAGCGCCTTGGTGCGCGCGAAGCTCTTGGAGCCGCCTCCCTCGACGGCGTAACTGGCCAGCGTGAAGGGCGCGCCGGCAAAACCGATCAGCGGGATGTTGCGCGGCGCCAGCTCGGCTACGACGAGGCGGATCGCTTCGAGCGTGTTCGCCAGAATCGTCGCCTCGGCCGGGGGCGTCGCCAGCAGGTCAATATCGCGCGTGCTGGTGATCGCGTTTTCGATGACCGGCCCTTCGCCCTTGACGAAATCCAGCGTTAGACCCATCGTGATCAGTGGCGGCAGAATGTCGGCAAAGATGATCGCCGCGTCCAGGTCGAAGGCTTCGATGGGCTGCAGCGTCACCTCGGCGGCCAGCGCCGGGGTGGTGATCACCTCGAGCATGCTGTGGCGGGCGCGAATCTCGCGGTACTCGGCCATGTAGCGCCCGGCCTGGCGCATCAGCCAGATCGGCGTGCGGTCTACCGGCAGCCGACGGCAGGCACGCAAGAAGGGGGATGTGGGTTCGCGAGGGGTCATGATGGTTCCTTGTGTGGAAAGTGGTCAGTAGCCAGTGGTCAGAAGTTGGAGGCCAGAGGTTGGAAGTTCATGAGCTTCCAACCTCTAACTTCCAGCTTCCAACTACCTGCTGTCAACCACCCACTGACAACTACACACTCGCCTGCCATACGACCCTGCCCACAAAAAACGGCCCCAGCCGCTCCAGGTGCAGCGAGGTCTGCTTGGTCTTGCGCATGCGCTGGACGATCAGGCTGAGCGGGTAAAGCTGCGGCCCCAGCAAAGCGACGACAAAGTCGTTGTCGTTCTTGTCCAGGCCGTAGCAGGCGAGGCGAATGTCGTAACCATAGCCCGCTTCGCCGAAGGCCCGGCCGATGCCGCCGTGCTCCATCAGGATGGTGCGCTGCTCCTGCGCCGAAAGCTGCTCGAAGCTGCCGGCGCGCCGCAGCGGGTACCAGATCGCCCAGGGCAGGGCGGGGTCGAGCACGCGCTCGCGGGGGCGGTCGATCAGCGTGCGCTGCAGCTCCTGCTCGTAGCCGATGGCGTAGGTGCGCCCCAGCATCGTGTGTTCCGGCTTCGGCGTCAGGCCGGCAAATGGCTCCTGGTTGAGAAACCGGCGCACCGGCCCGAGGAAATAGTCTGGCTCTTCGCTCAGGGTAAGCAGGCCGACACCGCGAGGGTCGTTTATGTCTTCGTATAGGACAGCAGTAAGTCGCGCATCCTTCAACGCCTGGACGAGGCGCTCTGTATCCCGGCAATTGCCAAAGGCCATAAACTGCATGAACAGCCGACGGTCGCTGGTGATGACCTCGCCGCTGGCGCTGCGCCCTTTTTCCGTCAGGTCGATGATGTCGTCGTCTTCGCGTTGGCGGATATCAAGCGCCATTCCTTTCCTCCATTCACGCAATTCGTACGGGCGGGTTTGAAACCCGCCCCTACCCTTCCTGCAGCCAGCGGGCGGCATCCAGCGCGTGGTAGGTGATGATCAGGTCGGCCCCGGCCCGTCTGATACCGGTCAGCGCCTCCAGAACGGCGCCGCGCTCGTCCAGCCAGCCGTTCGCTGCGGCAGCCCTGATCATAGCATACTCGCCGCTCACGTTATAGGCGGCGAGCGGCAACTGCGGGAACTTGTCGCGCAGCAGGCGAATCACGTCCAGATAGGGCAGGGCGGGCTTGACCATCAGGAAATCGGCTCCTTCGGCCACGTCCAGCGCCGCCTCGCGCAGCGCCTCACGCGCGTTCGCCGGGTCCATCTGGTGGCTCTTGCGGTCCCCGAACTTGGGCGCGCCCTCCGCCGCGTCGCGGAATGGCCCGTAGAAGCTGGAAGCGTACTTCACGGCGTAGGACATAACCGGCACGTGGGCGAAATCGGCTCCGTCCAGCGCCGTGCGGATCGCGCCGACCATGCCGTCGATCATGCCGCTGGGCGCGACGATATCGGCGCCCGCTTCGGCGTGGGCCAGGGCGACGCGCGCCAGCACCGGCAGCGTCTCGTCGTTGAGCACGTAGCCTTCGGGCAGGTAGGCGTGGGGCCGGGCGTCGCCGTTGGCCGTGTTCAGCAGCCCACAATGGCCGTGGTCCGTGTACTCGCACAGGCAAACATCGGTGATGACGACCAGCTCCGGCACGGCCTCTTTGATCGCCCGGATCGCGCGCGGGATCACGCCGTCAGGGTCGAAATTCTCCAGCCCGACCGGGTCTTTGGACTCAGGGATGCCAAAGAGCATGACGGCAGGCACCGTCAGCTTTGCTACTGCTTCGACCACGGCCGGCAGCCGGTCCACAGAGAGCTGGCTGACGCCGGGCATCGAGGCAATGGGCCGGGCTACGTCCTGGCCGTGGGTGACAAAGAGCGGGTAGATGAAATCGCCCGCGTCCAGAGAGGTTTCGCGCACCATCCGGCGCAGCGCGGGCGTGGCGCGCAATCGGCGCGGGCGCGCCAGCGGGAAGCGGGCCATTGCCGTCGTTTCTTCCTCGTGTATGACCTGTTGTTGGGTGGCTATTGTCATCTGCTTCTCCTGGGCGCGGGCCTACTTGCGCTACTGCGTCAGGTGGGCCACCAGCGCATTGGTCAGGCCCTCCATCGTATATTCCTCGGCAACGATCACGGGATGCATACCCAGCTCGCGCGCCGTTTCCGCCGTGACCGGCCCGATGCAGGCCACCAGGGCGTCGCTGGTCAGCCGCCGGGCCACTGCGGGGCCGCCGACCAGTTTGACGAAGCTGCGCACCGTGCTGCTGCTGGTGAAGGTAAAGACGTCAGCGCTTTCCAGAACCGACAGCGGCACGGCGTTGGGCTGCGCCGCCAGTGTGCGGTAGGTGGGCACCTCGTCTACCAGCGCGCCGCGAGCGCCGAGATGCTCGCGCAGCGTAGGGCGGGCAATCGCCGCGCGGGGCAGCAGGATGCGCTTGCCCCATACGTCGCCCAGCCCGGCGGCGACGGCTTCGGCCACGTACTCGTCGGGGATGAAATCCGGTTCCACGCCGTGCTCGCGCAGCGCTTCGCCCGTCGCCGGCCCGATAGCCGCCACCGGCACGTCGTTGAAGATGAAGACGTCATGGCCCAGCGCTTCTAGCCGTTCCCAGAAGATGGCCACGCCGTTGACGCTGGTGAAAATAACGCGGTCGTATTCGCCATTGGCCAGGCGGCCAATCGCTTCGTCCAGCGGTCCCGTGTCTTCCATCGGCTCGATGGAGATGGTCGGGTAGAGGATCGGCTGCGCCCCCAGCTCTTTCAGACGCTGGACGAGGCCGGGCGCCTGGGGCCGCGGCCGGGTGACGACGATGCGCTGTCCTTCCAGCGGGCGATCCGGCAGTTCAGGCTCGGCCGGTAGCTGTGACAGAACGCGGATTGCGCCCTGGCTGCGCGCTTTCTCCGCGAGCCAGCGGGCAAGCAGCGTCGGCTCTGTGCCGGTCCCGCTGACGCGGAACACGTCCAGCCCATCCGGGCTGGCTACCAGGCCGCGGAGGAGAATCCGGCCCTCGGCGTTCAACTGGCTGGCGTAGGCGGCAATCGGGGCCGAGCAGCCGCCACCCAGCTCGTCGAGAAAGGCGCGTTCGGCCAGGGTCGTGCGCCGCGCGGCTTCATCTTCAATCGCCGACAGGAGCGCCAGCGTAGCTGCGTCGTCCGCGCGGCACTGCACCGCCAGGGCTGCCTGGCCCGGCGCCGGCAGCATCGCGTCCAGAGGCAGCCAGTCGCTGATCACATCCTCCATATCCAGACGGATCAGGCCGGCAGCCGCCAGAATCGCTGCGTCGTAACCGTCGAGGCCGTTCAGTACCTTGCGCACGCGCGTGCCCACGTTGCCGCGAATGGGCCGCACCTGCAGGTCGGGGCGCAGTGCCAGGAGTTGGGCCTGCCGGCGGGGGCTGCTCGTGCCCACGACGGCGCCGGACGGCAGCGTCTCCAGCGTGTGCCGGTGGCGGGCCACCAGGACATCGTGCGCGTCGCCGCGTGCTGGGATAGCTCCGATTGTCAATCCCGGCGCGTCCTCAACCGGAAGATCCTTCAGGCTGTGCACGGCGATATCAATCTGGCCTTCCAGCAACGCCCGTTCCAGCTCAGCCGTAAATAGCCCTTTGCCGCCAATTTCGGGCAGCGACTGCTGCAACGTGCGGTCGCCCTGGGTGACAAACGGCTCGACCTCGCAGGTCAGGCCGGGCCACGCCGCTTCCAGCAGCCGGATCACGTAATCGGTCTGCCAGCGCGCCAGCCGTGAGGTGCGTGTACCCACCTTGAGCGTGCGCATGTGATTGGGGATCATCAGTTGTCTCTACCCTTCTGTGGAATCGAGCGCGAAGAGATCGCGAACGGTCGTCTCATAAAGGGCGGCCTCACCATTCGTCGCCTTTTCACGCAGCCGGAGTGTCGGCTCGTGCAGCAGCTTGTTCACCAGCGAGCGCGACAGATATTCCACATGCTTGACTGTCTCCGGATCAAGGTCGTCGCCCAAAAAGCGCAGGGCGCGGTTCAGCTCCTGCCGGCGGATGGCCTCGGCCCGCTTCCGCAGATCGGCAATGAGCGGGCGAACGGTCAGCCGCCGCAGCTCCAGGTCGAGGAGTTCCAGCTCTTCCTCGATGATCGCTTCCACCTGGGGCACTGCATGCCGGCGAGCTTCCAGAGCGGTGTCCAACCCTTCGCGCAGATCGTCCACGTTAAACAGATGCACGCCTGGCAGGTCGCGCACCGCGGGCTCGACGTTGCGGGGCACGGCAATGTCCACCAGAACCAGCCGGCCATCGCCTGACCGCGCCGCTTCGACCATCGGCGCCGTAATCAGTGGCGCAGGGGCGGTCGCCGCGCTAATGACGACGTCGGCCTGTGACAGGGCCACCGGCAGCTCGTCCAGCCCAATAACCGGCCCGTCTAGCCCGGCTATGAGCAGCTCTGCATGCCGGCGGGAGCGGTTGGCGATGGCTACGCGGGTCAGGCCACGTTTGCGCAGGGCATCCAGCGCCAGCTCGGCCATCGTCCCTGCCCCGACAACCAGAATGCGCCTCCGGCGCAGGTCGCCGGCAATCTCCTGGGCCAGGGCAATGGCTACAGAGCTGATGCTCGCCGGGTTGCTGCTGATGGCCGTCTCCCGACGGGCGCGCTTGCCGGCGCGGATGGCGCTGCGAAAGAGCAGGTCGAGCAGCGGGCCGGCCGCGCGGGCTTCCACTGCCTGCATATAGGCCTCTGTTACCTGCCCGAGAATTTGCGGCTCGCCCAGGACGCGGGAGTCGAGACCGGCCGCGACAGCCATCAGGTGGCGAATTACCTCGTCACCCGCGATGAAGTAAAGGTAGGGGCGGAACGCAGAAATATCGACCGGATGATTGGTCAGCAGAAAATCCACGAGCAGCGTTTCGGCGTCCAACCCCTCGGCTACCGCGGCGTAAATCTCAATGCGGTTGCAGGTGCTCAGCACGACCAGCTCCTCCAGGCCGGGGAAGCGGTCGTCCATCACGCCGGCCGGGCCTGAAGTCAGCGCGCAGCTCAGCCGCTCGCGCAGCGCTACCGGGGCCGTATGATGGCTAAGACCGAGACACGCCAGTTGCGTTGTCGGCATCGTAAACCTCGGCAATCGCCAGATGGACGGTATTGAGCAGGGCGTTGATCCGGTGCATGAGCTGGCGGCTCGCCGCCGGACGCACGTGAGCGCTCTCGGGCAGGTGGACGGCTGTCTCGACCAGCGTGTCGCGGAAGAAGATGGAGGCGCGCAGCGCCGCGCTCAACGGCTGGCCCATCGTCTGGGCGATTTCCCCGTACTCGCGGCCAATCTGCCGCGCCACTTCCAGACAGCGCTCCGGCTCTTCTTCGCCGGCAAGAAAGCGCATCGTGAGCCCCAGGAGCTGCATGCCCAGCTCGCGATGGCGCTGCCGGGTACGCTCGTCGTAGGCCGCCAGCCACTGCTCGTCGCGGTGGACGACAAGCTCCTGCCGGGCCTGGGTCAGCGCCTCGCCGGCCCACATCTCCACAATGGGCGCTTCCTGCCTGACGAGGTGTTCCTGGGCAAAGCGCTCCAGGTCGGAGACGGCAAAGCGGCGGTGGCCGCCCGGCGTGAGCAGCATCGGCAGGGCGCCGTTATCGCCCCAGCGACGCAACGTGGATGGGTGTACGTTCAGCCGTTTCGCCGCTTTGCTCAGGGGCAACCAAGTGTCGCGCTCAGTCGTCTCCATCCGCAAATACTACCTAATTCTAACTAAAACTATGTAAATCCCTTCACACGGCAGCGGATTATAGCCCGCCACCGTCGTTCTGCAACCGCTCGGCGCGCCGGTCGAGCGCCTCCAGCACGGCGTTCACCGTCTGCTCAGCCTGATGCACGCAGTCGGGAATGCCGATGCCCCGGTAGGGGCTGCCGCTCACGTAAAGACCATCGGGCAGCGCCTCCTCAATAGCCGCGATTCGCTCCAGGTGGCCGACGTCATACTGCGGGTTCGCCTGGGGCCAGCGGTAGATACGGCGGAATAGCGGCTCGCCGGTAATGCCCAGCGTCTGCTGCAGCTCGGCGCGAACCAGCGCCGCCAGCTCGCCGTCGGGCACGTCCATCATGTGCGGCGTGCGCGAGCCGCCGAAGAAGACGCGCAGCAGCACAGTCCCGGCCGGCGCCCGCCGGTCGAACTTGCTGCTGGAGATGGTCACGGCGTTAAAAGTCCGCGCCTCGCTTGCCGGCACCACCAGCCCGTGTCCGGGGAGCGTGCCGCCCATCTCGTCCGCCCGGTAGGCCAGGCTGATCGTGCCGGTGCTGACGTAGCGGATCTGCTCAAGGCCGGCGGCGGCAACGGAAGCCAGCGGGCGCAGGAGGCGGGCGGCGACGAAGGCCGGCACCGCCAGAATGACGGCGTCAGCCAGCATCTCGCTGCCGTCGCTCAGCGCCAGCCGGTAGCGGCCCTCCGCGCCTCGCTCCAGCCGCTCGACGCCTGTCTCCAGCCGCAGGTCGCCTTCCAGCCTGCCCAGCAGCGCCGCCACCAGCACTTCCATGCCGTCGTCAAAGCTGATGAAGACGGACGGCGGCGCTGCCGGCCCGCTGCCATTCGCCGAGGGGGAGCTGCCGGCGGCCCGGCTGCGGCGCGAGGCCAGCATTCCGCGGATGAGGCTGCCGTGCTTTTCCTCGATCGCCCGGAAGCGCGGGAAGGTCGCCAGCAGACTCTGTTTATCGGCCTCGGCGTTGTAGATGCCCGACATCAGCGGCTCGGC
>JAAYYY010000349.1 GCA_012515125.1 Chloroflexota bacterium | reverse complement strand
CCCTACCGGCCGCCGGCCGGAGGCTGCGCGAGCCTGTCTACCAGGTGCGCAGGCGCGCCCGGCGTGCCCGGCCAGAACGGCTGCCCGGCCCGGACGGCGTGCGGGCGCCCATGGTCGGCCGGGATGGAGAGCTGGCCCAGCTCCAGAAGCTTCTGTTAGGGACGGTCGCCAGCCGGCGCGGGCGGGCTGTGACCATTGTCGGCGATGCCGGGATTGGCAAGACCCGTCTCGTGCAGGAGTTCGCCGGGTGGCTGCGTGATGAGAATGGCCGCTTTCCCCACCTGATGCTTTATGAAGTGCGGGTCGAGCTTCCCCGGCAACAGCTCCCCTATTTCCTCCTGCGCGATCTGGTCCGGCAGTGCTGCCACGTCGGCGACGGCGATCCGGCTCCGACCGCGCGCGACCAGCTCGTGGCAACCGTCCGCGACGTTCTCGCCCCCCAGCTCGGAGAGGAGGAGGCTACCCGAAACGCCCACTTCGTCGGGCAGTTGATCGGCCTCGGCTTCGAGGACAGCCCGTACGTGCAACCGCTTCTGGGCGACGCCCGGCAGGTGCGCCAGCGCGCCTTTGCGGCGACGCTCCTCTTCTTCCAGGCGCTTTGCAGCCGCGCTCCCCTGCTGATGTTAATTGAGGATATTCATTGGGCCGACGAAGGGAGTCTGGACCTGCTCTGGCAGCTGATCGGCGAGAGCAGCGCGGGGCCGCTCTTCCTCGTTCTGTCGGCGCGCCCCGCCCTCTTCGAGCGCCGGCCGGATTGGCGCGACACCGGGCCGATGGGGATGGAGCACACGGTGCTTCCCCTGCAGCCGTTGAGCCAGCAGGACGCCCGCGCCATGGTCGGCAGCATTTTACGGCGCATGGCGTCGGTGCCCGCCGATCTGGCCGACCCGATCGTCGAAGTGGCCGGCGGAAACCCATTCTACGTCGAGGAGATCGTCAGAGTCCTGCTCGAGGACAGGGTCATTCGCCAGGAAGGCGACCGCTGGGAGCTGGTATCGACGCCCGGCGAGCTGCGCATTCCAACCACCCTGACCGGCGTTCTGCAGGCGCGCCTCGACCGCCTGACGCCGGCGGAGAGAGACATCCTGCAGCGGGCTGCCGTCGTCGGCCGGGTCTTCTGGGACAAAGCGATAGCCGTGACCTCTCCGCCCGACCTGTCGTCGTTAGAGGAGACGCTGCGCCGGCTGGAGGAACGCGAGTTTATCGTGCGGCAGCCCGCGTCGTCGTTTCCGGGGGCGCAGGAATACGCCTTCAAACATGCCCTGTTGCGTGAAGTCGCCTACGAAAGCGTGCTCGTGCGGCGGAAGCGAGACTTCCATTGGGCCATCGCCCGCTGGCTCGCCAATCAGCGTGGTGACCACGCCGCCGAAAACGCCGGGCTGATCGCGAGTCACTATGAGCTGTCCGGCGATACAAACAGCGCCGCCCAATGGTATAGCAGCGCCGCCGAACAGGCCCGCGCCCGTTACGCGCCGGAGACGGCCATCCACTATTACCGCAAAGCGCTGGACCTCAGGCGACTGGAAGCCCCGCCGCTGGCGGAGCAGGTGCGGCTCTATAGCGGCCTGGGCGAGATGCTGCGCTGGCAGGCGCGCTTTGACGAAGCGGTCGAGGCGCTGGAGGCCATGCACGTGGCAGCCCAGGCAGTAGGGGACGTGAAAGCGCAGATCCGGGCACTCCAGGGCCTTTTCCTGGCCCACGACTATCAGGGAGACCACAGGCGCGCGCTGGAGAGCGCCAGCGGAGCCGAGCATCTGGCCCGGCAGGCAGGCTCCCCCGAAGACCTGGCTATGGCGCTGTCGGCCAAAGGCTGGTCGCTGCTCTTCCTGGGCGAAGAGGAGCAGGCGCTCGCGCTGGGCCACGAGGCGCGAACCGTAGCCGGCGAGGGCGGCTCCAGGCGAGGGCTGGCCCACAGCTATATGCTGATCGGCGCCGCTCACCGCATGCGCGGCGAGTTCGAGCGAGCCGTCGCGGCGACAGAACAGGCACTGGACCTCTTCCGCGAGCTGGGCGACCGCATCTGGGAAGGGCTCATGCTCTACCATCTGGGGCAGACGGCGCGGCTGCAGGGCGCCTACGTCGAAGCGGTGAGTTATTATGCCGGCGCCCTGGAGCTGGCCCGGGCCGTCGGCGACAATTACGGGGCGATGACGACCCTGAGCCGGATGGGCCGGATCGCGCGGCTTCAGGGCGCCTACCGCCAGGCAGAACGCTACTACGCCGAAGCCCTGTCACTGGCCCAGAAGAGCGGCAACCTGGGCCGTGAGTCTTACCTGATCTATAGTCTGGGTGAATCAAAGCTGGCCCAGGCGCTGGAGCGGGAGGCCAGCGCCGGGCAGGAGCTGCTGGCGGAAGCACAAAAGCTCTTGCACCGGGCCATTCGCGAGGGGGCGCAGGCCGGGCAGGGCGTCACCGAGGCGGCTGCTTACGTGGCGCTGGCGCGGGTGCACCTGGCCCGCGGCGAGCCGGACGCAGCCCTGGAGCCGGCGCTCACCGGTCTGGACGTTGCCCGCCTTCAGATGGCTCTCTGGCAGGGAGTCGCCGCCGAGAAGGTCGCCGGTACGGCGTGGTGGGTTCTGGGCCACATTGCCGTGCGGCTGGGCGCGGTGGAAATCGACGGCGAGCGCCATACTGCGGCCCAATGTTTTGCCGAAAGCCTCGCCATCTGGGACGAGATCGGCAGCGGCGTTGGCTGGGAAAGGGCGCGCACGCTGCGCGATTGGAGCGTGCTCCTGGCCCGCGAGGGAGACACCGAGCGGGCGGATGAGCTGCGGCGGGAGGCCACCGAGATCTTTACCCGGCTCGGCATGGTGCAGGAAATCGATCGCGATATGTAGCCGTCACACGACGCGCAGGAGCAGTCCTTTCAGGTAGGCCGATTCGGGAAAGGTCAGCAGGATGGGATGGTCCGGCGCCTGGCCCAGCCGGAACAGGATCTGCGCGTCCCGGCCGGCATCGACCGCCGCGCCGAAGACAACTTTCTGAAACAGGTCGGCGTCGACCAGCCCCGAACAGGAAAACGTGGCCAGCAGGCCGCCGGGCCGGAGAAGCCTGAAGGCGAGCCAGTTGAGATCCTTGTAGCCGCGGCAGGCCGGCTGCACGTCGCGCTGGCTGTGGGCAAACTTGGGCGGGTCGAGAATGATCACGTCGAACTGGCGCCCCGTATCGCGGTAGTGGCGCAACACCTTGAAGGCATCGCCAGCCAGATACTCGTCGCCGGGCCGGTCGAATCCGTTCTGGGCCATGTTGCGCTCGGCCTGCTCCAGCACGGCAACCGAGCTATCGATGTTCGTGATCGGCCCGGCGCCGGCAGCAGCGGCGAGCACGGCAAACCCGCCGGTATAGGCGAAGACGTTGAGCAGCTCCTTGCCGGAGACAAAGCGCGGCTGGCCGAGCAGCGCGCGGTTCTCGCGCTGGTCGAGGTAGAGCCCTGTTTTGTGCCCTTCCATCAGATTGACGAGGAAGCGCAGGCCATGCTCGCGTATCTCGACGGACGGAGGCGGCTGCTCGCCGGCAAGCAGGCCGCGTGTGGCCGGCAGGCCCTCCTTCTCGCGCACGTCCACGTCCGACCGTTCGACGATGCCGGCCGCGCCGGTCAGCTCGGACAGGGCGCTCGCCAGCATCGCCTTGCGGCGCTCGATGCCCATCGTCAGCGCCTGCAGGACGAGGTAGTCCGCGTAGCGATCGACGACGAGTCCGGGCAGGAAGTCGGCCTCCGCGTTGACGAGGCGGTAAGCCGTGGTGTCCGGCTCTAGCTGCAGCGCGAGGCGCCGTCCGATGGCGGCCTGCAGGCGGGCGTACCACCACGCCTCGTCTACAATGTCGTCCGCTTCCCAGCTAAGGATGCGCGCGCGGATTTGCGAGCGGGCGTTGTAGTAGGCGGTAGCCAGCCAGCGATCCCGCGAATCGACGACGGCGACCAGGTCGCCCGGCTCTGGATCGCCGTGCACTGCCTCCACAGCGCCGGAGAAGATCCACGGGTGGCGGTTCTCCACCGGCTTCTCCCGCCCGCGCTTGAGCTGCAGCGTGCCCCGATAGTCGGTCATGGGCGGCTAGACCGTACGATGACCGTGCTCGCCGGAGCTGGAGCCGGTGAGCAGCTCCAGGGCATGGGGAAGAACGGGCAGCAGCACGTCCATGTTCTCGCGGATCGCTTTGGGATTGCCCGGCAGGTTGATGATCAGCGTCCGGCCGCGAATACCCGCCACACCACGCGACAGCATGGCGTGGCGGGTTACTTTCAGGCTCTCTGCGCGCAGCGCTTCGGCAATGCCGGGCGCCTCGCGTTCCAGCACGGTGCGGGTCGCCTCCGGCGTGACGTCGCGTGGGGCGAAACCGGTGCCGCCCGTCGTCAGGATGAGGTCGAGGCCCGCCGCACACCAATCGCGCAGCGTCGCGGCAATGGTCTCCAGATCGTCGGGAATGACCTCTTGCCGCTCTACCTGCCAGCCCGTGAGGGCCGTGATCAGCTCGCGCAGCAACGGGCCGCTGCGGTCTTCATAGTCCCCTGCGGCTCCGCGATCGCTGATGGTCAGGATGCCGACGGCGCTCAATGGTGGTTGCCGTTCTCGTACTGCTCGATGAGCGCCATCCACTCGTCGTTGAGTCCGGTGTCGGTCACGCCGTAGAAGACGCGCACACCGTCGCCGGTGCGCATCGCCAGATCGTACCAGACGTGCTTGTCGCGCTGGCGGCGATCCAGGACGGCTTTGTCGCCGCGCCAGTCCAGATCCTCGGCGCGCGGCGGGTTGTCCTCAACCTGCGTGATCGCGTAGTGCCAGAGCTTGCGCGCCGACGAACGGGTGACGTTCTTGATCCGGTTCCCGTTGCGCAGGTCGTGTACCGTGTGGTAGACGGTGCCGTCGCGCTCGCGGCTCTCGACGATCTCCACGCCGGTGCTCGGCGGCGCGGGGGCGCTGTCTGCGCTCTCTTCAGGCCAGGCTTCAGGCTGTGACTCCACAGGCTCGGGCTTGGGGACGAGCAAAGGCGGCGACGGCGAAGCGGGAGCCTCCAGCGTGGGCGGTTGCTCATCCCGTGCCAGCCGGCGCTCTACCAGACGCACGATCTCGTCGCGCACGGCCATATTGGTTTCGGTCTCGTCGCGCACGTAGAAGCGGTTGTCGTCGAGGGCGTAGGGCAGGTCCTCTCCCGGATGCACGGTAATGCGCACAATCGTCTTGCCCTGGGTATTTAGCTGGTCGATATCGACGGCGGGCTCGGGGCTGAAACGGCGGGATAGGGCGGTCTGGATCTGCTGCATGGCCTCGTCGGGGTTGCGAATCCCGACGGGCTCCTCGCGCGGGTTGGCCGAAACGCCGAGGTAAATAGTGCCGCCGTTGGTGTTAGCCATCGCGCAAATGTCTTCGAGGATGCGGTTGAAATAGCCGCCGCGCTCAAGCATCTTGACGTGGAAGGCCTGGACAATACTCTCGCCTTCTTCACGGGCCGCGTGTACAAAATCAAACGGCTTGGCCTGCCCTCGGTAGGGGCGCGTGAGCGAAAAATCGTTGCTCTCAAACGCTTCCTTAATCGCCTCGAAGCTGACTTCGTCCAGCAGAATCTCCGTCACACGGTCACCCACGCCAAGCACCTTGGGATTCGCCGGATCGCGGACGAGCCGGTGGGCGTCCGAGCCCTGGATGCAGCGCATAGCGCGCGGGTACTCGGGCTTGGAGCCGTCGAAGAAGCTGCGCGTTGTATAGCGACCGCGCTTCTCCAGGTCGGTGACTTCCAGAGCGTGCAGATTCGGGTCCTGCGTGTAGGCGATGCGTGTCTGCCCGCCGAAATCGAAGCCGCGCATGACCACCCCGTTGCCAGAGTTGGCATGGGCGGCGATGACCAGCCCGCCCGCGTCGCGAATCACCCGGTAGGCGGTCAGTACATCGGCCGTGGCGCCTACGGTGGCGCTGCCCTGGGCAAGCTGTTCGGCCGGCACGTTGAGCGTCAGCAGGAGATGTTCCAGAAAGCGTACGTCTGTGTCGGGCGAAAAGATGCCGAGAATGTGGAACCCAAATGTGGCGGTAAATTCAAAGCCGGGAAGCACCAGGATCTTGCGCAACAGGCGGCGGTATTCGTCCAGGCGGCGCTGTTCCTCGGGCTCAATGCGCTGCAGCTCTTCGAGCAGACTTAGCTGCTCCAGCGTTTTCCGCATCGCCGCGTAGCCGACCACCGTGTTGTGGTCGGTAAAGGCGATGATGTCCAGACCACGCAGCTCGGCCTGGCGCAAAATGTCCAGATAACTGATATGTGGGTCCTGATAATCGACGGACCCAGGCGTATGCAGGTGCAAATCCATCAGGCGCCATTGTGTCTGGCCCGATCTGGGTTTGCTCCGGCGTTTGCCAGATTTACTCACGTGCAATTCTCCTATAAAACTGTCTAGCTCTCCGCCCGGGGGACGTTCAATGTCCCGAAATAAGACGATGTATCGTCTCCGTAAGCAGGCTAGGGGAGTAGGGTTTCAGCAAAAAGACGTCGGCTCCGGCTGCCAGGGCCTCATCCTTCACCCGGTGATCGCCGGAAACAAGGATCGTTGGTACGGTGCTGGGCGCCTTCGTCCCACCCGCGCGAATGGTCCGGATGAGGTCGGCGCCATTGCCGCCATGGCCCAGGTTAAAATCGACGACGAAGGTCGCCGTCTCGCTGCACGCGGCGTCGATGGCTGAATGACGATCGAAGCTCGTGACGACTTCAAATCCTTCCATCTCCAATAACATACGGATCAACATTGTCGCCGACGGGTCATCGTCTACAACAATCACCTTACACATCTTGCTCCACCTGCTGAAAAAAGAATGCACCCCTGACATGCCGCCCAGGCTTTAAGCCGAAACTCAACCTGTTGAGACAGTAATGCCAACATCTAGCCACTACCGAAGAATCGATAGCCCCCCACCCGGAACACGCGGCCAGCCTTACTTGTCGCCAAGTGAGGCGATACCCCGCATGACGCCGACGACGCCGACGGCGCTCTTGATGGCATCCGCCGTGGTGATGGACGGCGGGCCGCCCAGATTGCCCTCTTCGGCCGTGCGCGCCATCAGGTAGGCGGTGCCCAGGCCGACGAGGGCGCCCACGATGGCGCCGGTGATATAGAGCTTGGTTTTCCAGTTGTTATCGGTCGACATAACGATTTATCTCCCTGGAGACGATTTCTTTGGTCTGGCCCAGAAGACTACGGGCGAATGCACCGGCGGCATGGGCCGAGATGACAGGCCGGGCGAGTTTCGGGGTGGACGTAGCCACCCGCGCGCGGATGCCATCGACGATGTTCTCCAACCGCCAGAAGATCGGCAGCTTCTCGGGGCCGGCCGGCTGGGCCTTGCGCCGCTGCCGCCGCCAGATGAAGAGCGCCACGGCGGCGACAATCGGCAGCGCACAGAGCACCATAAAAGGCGCCAGCATGATGATGGTGAAGGCATCGGCCACGCCCGAAATCAGCCCGCGATAATACGCCTGGTTGGTATTAACATTGAACCAGTCGCCAACGAGCGTCAGCCAGAGCATACCCACGATGAGCCCCAGCCAGAGCAGCGCCAGCAGGGCCATCGGCAGGTAAACGTAACGGCGGTTAAAGCGGCGCAGCGCCTTTGCCCGCGCCCGCTGTTCTGCCGTTGGTCCGGCAGGTTCACCAAACCGTGCCGGTAGATCAGGCCCAGTAGTCATAAGGCAATTGTAGCATAGAACCCGATTGCGCGAAAAAAGGATAACGTTTCGTAGATGGAGGCGCCGGACCGGTCAATCGACGGCGCACGAGCCGGGATGACTCCCCAGAGATTGTCCGCCGGCGTCGAAGCAGCTACAGAAACGGGTGTTCTCCCCTTCGCCGCGCCACAGCAGGTAAGTGAGGCGCGTCTCGGCGCAACCTTCACTCCCCGATAGGCGCGCCCATTCGACGCCGACGCCACGCGCCTCCTGCTCCTGCACCAGAAAGATGCGCAGGTGGCTGCCCGGATTGTCGCCTATCTGAATCTGCTCACGCGCCGCCAGCACCACCGCGAACAGGGGGAAAAGCATGACGACCAGCCAGAGAAAGAAGAGGACGATATAGAGAATGCGGCGAGGCGTGCGGCTCATAGAAAGGGAAAGGGGTGTTGCCCGGACAACACCCCTGTTATGTATCTCGTGCTCAGGACGGGGGAGCCGTCTCCGTGGACGGCTCTCCGGTGATTGCCGGAATATAGAGGCGAGTTGTGTACTCCTTGAGCATCCGGCGGGTGCCGAAGTGCCGCGTGCACGAGCGGATCGACTCGCGCATCACTTCGACCCAGCCGCGCGGGATGTTGTCGCGGTCGCGGTCATAGAATAACGGCACGATCTCCTGCTCGAGCTGATCGTAGAGGGAATTGGCGTCGGCCCAATCCTGTTCTTCCTGGCTGGAATAGACCGCGGCGTCGCCGATGGCCCAGCCATTTGCCCCGTTGTAGCCTTCGGCCCACCAGCCGTCGAGCACGCTCAGGTTGGGCACGCCGTTTATGGCGGCCTTCATCCCGCTTGTCCCGCTGGCTTCCTTCGGCCGGCGCGGATTGTTCAGCCAGACGTCAATACCCTGCACCAGATAGCGGGCCATGTGCATGTCGTAATCCTCGATGAAGGCGACCCGCCCGCCCAGCTCGTGATGCTTGGCGTGGGTGTAAATCTGCTGAATCAGCATCTTGCCGGGATCGTCCGCCGGGTGGGCTTTGCCGGCAAAGATGATCTGCACCGGACGGCGGCTGTTAAGCAGAATCCTGCGCAACCTGTCCAGGTCACTGAAGATCAAATTAGCCCGTTTGTACGTGGCAAAACGGCGCGCAAAGCCAATCGTCAGCGCGCCGGGGTCCAGCAGCGTGCCGCTCGTGATGACGCCCGTCGGATCATCCGTCCCGTGGACCCAGCGCCCGCGGACCCGCTCGCGCAGGAAGTCAATGAGCTTGTGCTTCAGCGCGACGTGCACGCCCCACAGCTCCGCGTCGGGGATATCGGCCAGCCGCTCCCAGAGCAGCGGATCGTCCTGTTCTTCCACCCAGTTCGGGCCCAGATATTTGCTGTAGAGCGTGTGGATCTCGCTCGGCAGCCACGTGGGCACGTGAACGCCGTTCGTTACGGAGACAATTGGCACGTCCTCGACCGGCCGATCCGACCAGACGCTCTGCCACATCCGGCGCGAGACCTCACCATGCAGCTCGCTCACGCCGTTAATGCGACCGGCCGCGCGAAGCGCCAGAACCGTCATATTAAACGCGGTGCCCCAGGACTCCTCGTGCTGGCCCAACGACAGGAACTCGTCGCGCGAGATGCCCAGCTGGGGCCAGTATTCGCCGAAATACTGCTCCATCAGGTTAAAGGGAAACGCATCGTGCCCGGCCGGCACAGGCGTGTGGGTGGTGAAAATCGTCTGCTCGCGTACCGCTTCGCGTGCCTGCGCAAAGCTCATCCCGCCGGCCACTTTCTCGCGCATCAGCTCGAGCACGAGGAAGGAGGAATGGCCCTCATTCATATGCCAGACGGCCGGGGCGATGCCCATCGCCCGCAGCGTGCGCACGCCGCCAATACCCAGCATGATCTCCTGGCGAATACGCACCTCGCTGTCGCCCGAATAGAGCCGGGCGGACATCTCCCGGTTCCAGGGATCGTTTTCGTCCACGTCGGTGTCCATCAGATAGAGCCTGACCCGGCCGACGTGGACCTCCCAGATACGCGCGTATACCTCGGTGTGATGCAGCCGGACGCTGATCTTGATCTCGCGCCCCGCCTCGTCTCTCGCCAGGCGAATGGGCGCGCGGTCGTGGTCAATCTGTTCGTAGATCGCTTCCTGCCAGCCATGTGAGGGGATGCGCTGTCGGAAGTAACCCTGCGGATACATGAATCCGACACCCACGAGCGGAATAGCCAGGTCGCTGGCCTCCTTGGCGTGGTCGCCGGAGAGGATGCCAAGG
This sequence comes from Chloroflexota bacterium, assembly GCA_012515125.1. GTDB lineage: Bacteria > Chloroflexota > Anaerolineae > Promineifilales > Promineifilaceae > JAAYYY01. The sequence goes on along the minus strand of JAAYYY010000349.1, from coordinate 5,428 downwards.
CCACCGGAGTAGATCGGCAAGGAGTTGTGCAGGCCAAACTCGGCGGAAAAGTAGGCGATTGTCCTGTCGCGCAGCTCGGGATAGTTGCTGGAGAACCAGAGGTGGCCGTTCTCCATCTCGCGGTCGTACAGCATCATCACTTTGTTGTAGTGGCGGATGAAGGCGGCATCCTGGACGACCTCTGCGAACCGTTCCGGCGTGATCTCGTGCAGCATCTCCACAGGATTGTGCTGCGTGCTGCGCCAGAGGGTCGGGTCGAGACGCCTAAAGAGGGCGCGAGCCGGCGGGTTCCAGCTCCACCAGACGTTATAGGCAAGTTCGGGTAACCGGCTGATTGCCGCCGGCATTTTCTCGTCCAGATGGGTCATCTATCAATCCTCGCTTATCGAGATCAACAAGAGAATAAGACAGCGCCCGGAGGCGATGCATAACTCGTTGCAGATGCAACTATTATGGCGCGCATTATACCAGAGCTTGACGTTGGGAACAGGGAAAGAAGCTGGATCAGTAACGCTTTCTCTTCTGCACCTATTGCCATGTTGCCTGAGGCATCTGCCCGTCCGGCGATTGGGCCACGGCGATGGCGAAATCCGCCAATTGGTTGACGCACCAGGAAAAATGGACCGGCTTGAGCACGTTGATGTCCATGTCGGGGGCAGGGTTGCTGGGGCTGACGACGACAGCCGTTCCGTCACGAATAACAAACTCGACCAGATTCATGTCATAACCGTACGCACGGCTGATGGCGACCGCTTGCTCTTTTACCTGCGCGACGATCTCCCCGGAGATCGCGCCCAGTTCGGGCCGGTAGACGCCCTCGGCCGGCGAATAGCGCACGGCGAGGGTCTCCTTCTGCCCGACGACGAAGACGTGGATATGGTCGTCCGATTCGACAGACTCCTGAACGATCATGGTCAGGGTGTCGCTCTCGTCATACTTCTGGATCAGATCGTCTACGTCGTGCACGCGCTGCCCCGCGCGGTCGCGGCCGGGGCGGGCGTCCTTCAGGATGGCAGGCACGCCGACGTAGTCGATGATGCCGCGCCAGTTCATCGGATATTCGAGGTTGCGGAAGCTCTCGGCGACGCTCTGGGTCTCCACGCGCTTGTTCGGCAGGACCACCGAGCGCGGCGATTGCAGCCCGAGCCGGCGCGCGAGCGATAGGCCCAGAAAGTGGTCGTCGCCGGCTGCAGTGAACGGATTGTTGATGACATAGACGCCCTGCAGCGCAGCGGCTTTGAGGAAGACGCGGTAATAGGGGATCTCGTGCGACATCCGGTCGATAATCACGGCGTAATCCGAAGGGCGGTCCAGGAACGTGCCGCCCAGCTTGACGAACTCTGCCGTCACGCCGGTATCTCGTCTATTAACTTCGGTGATAAAAGCTGAGGGCCAGCTCCACTCGCGCCCAATGATCAGACCAATCTTCTTTCCCTGACCGTTGCTCATTTCCTACTCCGGCATGCACCCTCGGTCTGTACCTGCCGAGTGTAGCAGCAGCAGGAGAAACGTCAAATGGCGAGGCCGGCAAGGGCAACGTCGTAGTGCGGCGCGACAGCCGTCCAGTCGTAGGCGGCTACGTGGGGATGCATGGCCTGCGCGACGCTGCGCGCTGCCTCGGGGTAAGCCAGGGCCCACCGCAGCCGCGCCAGCAATCCCTCATCGTCCTCATAGAGGCAGTCGCGGTGATATTGCGCCGGGAGCAGCTCGGGATAGCTCAGCCTGTTGGGCAGGATCGGAAAGGTGTGGCAGTAGATGGCTTCCAGGATGCTGATGCCAAAGAATTCGTGAACGGCCGTGGAGATGGTGAGCGTGGCTTCCCAGAGGAGCCGCCGGTATTGCTCTTGGGGAGCAAAGCCGGCGTGAATGACGCGCCCGCCCAGCTTCTCCAGCGCCTCGTCGAACTCCTCCGGCCGGCGGCGGAAGCGCTCGCCGCAGAGGGCGACCCGGAAGGGCAAACCCTCCCCGGCGACCGTATACAGCGCCGAGAAGAATGCCTGTGGGTTCTTGTCATACTCCCAGCGCTGGTTCCACAGAATAAGTGGGGGCTGTCCGGCAGGCGGCTGGGCGGCGGGCAGCAGCCGGGCGAACTCGACGCCGACGGGCAGCACCGTGCTCCTGGCGGCGATCTCTTCGACGCTCTGCAGCTCGTGGAAGTCGGGGAAATGCCTGAGGAAAGCGGGCAGGGCGCCCAGCAGGGCCTCCTGGTGGTGACGAGAGTTGAAGAATACCCGGCCGGCCGACAGCATCGACGCGTAATTGACGAAAACGTAGTGACGGTCGCGCTCTCCCTTCTGGCGGCGCATCGGGCCCGTGCTGCCATCTGCCGGCAGCGGATAGGTTAGCTGGTTCTCGTGCATGTATAGTGCCACGGGCAGCCCCGCCGTCAGATCCCGCGTCAGGGCCAGGAAGGTCGTCAAATCGAGCATGTCGGTCGCCAGCAGCAGGTCGGCGGCAAAACCGCTCTCCCGGTACGCCGATGCCAGGGTGACGGCGCCGCCATGCATCCGCCATTTCCAGAAACGGCCGGGCAGGGAAAACAGGCGCACGTCGTGGCGGCTGTGGCGCCGGTAGCCTTCCGCCCAGGCGCGGTGGCTGCCGGTATGATAGGGAGATAGGAGGGCAATCTTCAGGGGCGTCAACGTTCGACCTGCTGCCGAGATTGGGTTATCATTGTGCCCGGAATGATAGCTGAAGATAGCCCGGGGCTCTACTGGGACGCGACATATGCCATCGTCATGGCGCTACTGGAGCACTATCCCGAGATTGAGCCGGGCGAGATTGGTCTCCACGAGCTACAGCACCTCGTGATCGGCCTACCTGACTTCAAGGATGATCCAGGATTAGCCAACGAACGAATCCTGATGGATATTCAGATAACCTGGTTTGAGGAGGCAAAAGAGTAGATGGCTACGGATGCGCTCACGTCTGATGTCCCCGTTCCAGACGAGCTGAGGAACAACGTCTTCATCACGACGCTGGACAAGATCTACAACTGGGGACGTCGCAACTCGGTCTGGCCGGTGACTTTCGGTCTGGCCTGCTGTGCCATTGAGATGATCAGTACGGCCGCCAGCCGGTATGACCTTGCCCGCTTTGGCATGGAGATTTTTCGCGCCTCCCCCCGGCAGGCAGACCTGATGATTGTCTCCGGCACAGTGACGAAAAAAATGGTGCCGCAGATCGTTCGCATCTACAACCAGATGCCCGAGCCGCGCTACGTGCTCAGCATGGGCGCCTGCGCCAGTGGGGGCGGCCCGTTCAAGGAGGGCTACAACGTGGTTGACGGCATCGACAAGTTCCTGCCCGTGGATGTCTACGTGCCGGGCTGCCCGCCAACCCCGCAGGCCCTGATCAACGGCCTGATGGCCCTGCAGCAGAAGATGGATCACGAGTCGATCCGGACCGCGCCGTGGTACCAGAAGGAGTCGCCCGCCGAGGTGGTTCCTATTCCCGCGTTGGGGCCCGACATCGTCGATCTGCGCCAGCTGGACATTATTCGCGCCCATGCCGGCACTGTGCCGGAACAGACCGAGGCCCTGGCCGAAGAGCAAGAGGGATAAGAGCATGACTGTGGAGACGTTTGAGAGCGAAGAGACGCCCGTACCGGTCTATACGGACCCCGTCGAGGAAGCTACGGCCCGCCTGAAAAGCGAATATCCCGAGCTGACGGACGATCCGCGGCCGGGCTACACTGGCATCATGGTGCCGCCGGAGCGGCTGGTCGAAGTTGCCACCTTTCTGCGGGACGAGCTGGGCTTCAACTATCTGTCCAGCATCACGGGGATGGACGTCATCGACGAAAACAAGATGGAGACGGTTTACCACACCTATAGCATCGAAAAGGGTGGCGGCGCCGTCGTCCTCAAGGTCCAGACCGACCGCGAGAATCCCGTTATTCCCTCGCTGACCCCCTTCTGGCCCGGCGCCAATTTCCAGGAGCGCGAAGCCTACGACATGTACGGCATCCAATTCGAGGGCCATCCCAATTTGCGCCGGATTCTCCTATGGGATGAATTTGAGGGCTTCCCGCTGCGCAAGGACTGGCGCGAGCCGTTCTACGAGGAAGAGCACAAGCCATTCGGCAGCCGCTGGCCCGAAGGGGCTGTGTTCCGGGCCGAACAGCGCAACCCATACGGCAAGAACGTGCAGTACCCCAAGGGCTGGAATCCCAGCATGATGGACCTGGAGACCGACGAGACCGAGATTTACGCCGGGGTCACCGTCACGCGCGAGTCCACGCCGGGCCTGAAGACGGAGAAGGTCACCGTGAACATGGGGCCGCAGCATCCATCCACCCACGGCGTCTTCCGCATGGTCATCACGCTCGACGGCGAGACGATCCTGCGCCTGCAGCCTGTCATGGGCTACCTGCATCGCAACCACGAGCAGATCGGCGAGCGCAACACCTTCATCCAGAACATCCCCTACACCGACCGGCTGGACTACCTCTCCGGGATGAACATGGAGCATGGCTACGTCGTCGGCGTGGAAAAGCTGATGGGCGTGGAAGTGCCCGAGCGGGCCGAATGGCTGCGGATCCTGGTGGCCGAGCTGAACCGGATCGCCAACCATATCTGGGCTATCGGCTTCCTGTTGAACGACATTGGCGCCTACCAGACGCCGGCCCTGTATATGATTGTGCAGCGCGAGGCGATCATCGAGTTCTTTGAGGCATTGGCCGGCTCGCGCATGATGTTCAACTACATGCGCTTCGGCGGTGTGGCTTACGATCTGCCCAGCGAGTTTCGCAACATGCCGACGATGCGCTATCTGGAAACGCTGATCTTCGATCAGCTGCCGCGCTTCGTCGAAGAAATCAACGTCTACCTGACGCATAACGAGATCGTGCGAGCCCGCAGTATCGGCGTAGGCGTGTTGAGCGGGGAAGAGGCCATTGCCTACAGCACGGCGGGGCCTGTCCTGCGGGCCAGCGGCATCCCCTACGACGTGCGCCGCGCCGACCCGTATTCCTACTACGATCACCTCGACTTCGACGTAGCCGTCCGCTACAACGGCGACGTGTACGACCGCTATCTCATCCGCATCGACGAGATTGTCCAGAGCATCCGCATCTTACAGCAGGTGATGCCGCGACTGCGCGAGACAGAGGGAGCGCCCATCTTCGCCGGAAAGCCACAATATGCGATCCGGGTGCCCGGCGGCGACGCTTACGGGCGGGCCGAAGCGCCCAAGGGCGAGATTGGCTACTACGTGGCGGCGAAACAGCGGGCGTCCAACCCGGACCGCTACCACGTGCGCTCACCCAGCTTCATCAACCTGACCGCCCTGGGCAGGATGGCCGAGGGCCACAAAGTCGCCGACGTCGTCGCCATTCTGGGCAGCATCGATATCGTCCTTGGCGAAGTAGATAGATAGGAGACAAGATGTACGGACTTGGCATCGTCAAAGGGATGGCCGTCACCTT
>JAAYYY010000348.1 GCA_012515125.1 Chloroflexota bacterium | reverse complement strand
TGAGCGACGGCAACTACTTCTGGGACGTTCTGCCCTGTCTGGACGGGCTGGGAGCCAACGGCGGCAACGCCCACTGCTCCGAGCGCAGTGAGGACGGGCTGAAGGAGCAGGAGTACGTCCGGCCCGACAGCCTCGTGCCCAAGGCGCTGCTCAATTGTGTGGCCTTGCTGCGCCTCTGGCAGGAACGCGAGGCCTAGGTCGTGCAGCTCCAGGCGCTGCTGGCCGATAGCTGGCGGCAGCTCCGGCGGGAGCGCGCGGCGTGGGCAGCGGGTTTGTTCGGCGTTGCCGGCAACCTGCTGCTCGGCCTCTGGCTGCGGCAGGCAGCGCGGCCCGAGCTGTGGCGGGAGCCGTTGCGCCTCTGGTGGGAGCGCCAGCAGATTCCCGTTGCGCAGCTCCTTTTCTGGGGCGGCGGCGCGCTGCTGCTCTTTCTGCTCGCCTGGCTGCTGGCATTGGTGGGCGAAGGTACGCTGATCGCTATCGCGGCCGGGAAGGAGCGCCCGTGGCGGCAGGCGCGGCGCTGGCTGCTGCGCCTGGTAGTGATCGACACGCTCGTCTTTCTCCCGCTCCTGGTCGTCTTGATGACGGCGCTGGTTGTGCTGGTCGCGCTGCTGACGGGCAGCACGCTCGCCGCCCTGGAGAGCGCCGACCCGCGCGCGGCCCTTCTCGGCGGCTGGTCGCTGGCCCTGCTCTGCGTGACGCCGCTGATGCTGCTGCTCATTCCCCTGGCGCTGCTAACCCTGGTAGTCCGGCTGCTGGCCTTTCGCGCGGCGACGCTGGAAGAACGCGGCCCTCGGCCCGCCCTGCGCCGGGCCTGGGCCCTGGTCCGGGGCGCGTCGGGCAGCGCCGCCCTCGCCGCGCTCCTGCTCTGGGGAATTGCCTATACAGCCGGCGCTGCGCTGAGCGCCGTCTTTCTTACAGCTAACCTCGTCATAGCCCTGCCGGGAGTGGCGGCGTCCCGCTTTGCCAGACCGCACCTGCTGCTCCAGCTCCTTCTGGCCCTCGTGGAATGGGCGCCGCGCGCGGCCCTCTTTGCCTTTCTTGGCCTCGGCTGGACGCATGCCTACCGGCAGATGGCAGCGCAGGAGAGCGCCTGATGAGAGCGGTTGGCGTAGACACCGGCGGCACGTTCACCGATTTCGTCTGGCTGCAGGACGGCCGGATGCGGATTCACAAACAGCTCAGCACGCCCGACGATCCATCACGAACAGTCCTGGACGGGCTGGCCCGGCTCGGCGCAGCGCCCAAAGCGCCGGTCGTGCACGGCAGCACGGTGGCGACGAACGCCCTCCTGGAGCGCCGGGGAGCGCGCACGGCGCTGGTCACGACGGCCGGCTTTGCCGATGTGCTGGAAATCGGGCGGCAGAACCGGCCAGAGCTGTACGCGCTCGTGCCGCAGAAGCCGCCGCCGCTCGTGCCTCGCCCGTGGCGACTGGAGGTGGACGAGCGGCTGAGCGCGACCGGCGAGGTGCTGGCGCCTTTGCGCGAGGAGAGCCTGGCGGCAGTCGTGGCGGCGCTCGCTGCGGCAGAGATTGAGTCGGTGGCGGTCTGTCTGTTGTTCTCCTACCTGCTCCCGGACCACGAACAGGCCATCCGCGACTATCTGCTGTCGGCCAACCTGCCGCACCTGCAGCACATCTCCCTCTCCTCGGAGATCCTGCCCGAATACCGCGAGTACGAGCGCACGGCGACGACGGCCATCAACGCTTACGTGGCGCCGGTCATGGGCCGCTACCTGCGGCGGCTGGAGGCGGG
>JAAYYY010000347.1 GCA_012515125.1 Chloroflexota bacterium | reverse complement strand
TGGACGAGGTCCGTACCTGGGCGCGCACGAACTCGCCCTGGGTCATCCACTTTAACAGCGGCTCGTGCAACGGCTGCGACATCGAGATTCTGGCGACGATCACGCCGCGCTACGACCTGGAGCGCTTCGGCGTCAAGCTGCAGGGCAGCCCGCGCCACGCCGACGTGCTGCTGTGCACCGGCCCGGTGACGCGGCAGGCGCGCGAGCGGCTGATCCGCATCTACGAGCAGATGCCAGAGCCGCGCTTCGTCGTCGCCGTGGGCTCGTGCGCGCTCTCCGGCGGCGCTTTCCAGGGCGGCTACAACATCATGGGCGGCGTCGATCAGGTGATTCCGGTCGATGCCTATATCCCCGGCTGCCCGCCCCGGCCGGAAGCCATCATCGACGGCGTGGTCAAGCTCTTGCAGAGCTTGCAGCCGGCCTGAGAGGACTAACCTATGGATACGACGGAAGCTCTGGCCCTGGCGAAAGAAGTCGCCGGCGCCTGGACATGGGAAACTGAGCTTGTCGAGCCGGAAGAGAACCGGCTGGACATCCACCTGAAGAACGCGGGCGACCTCGCGGCGGCGGCGACGGAGATACAGGCCAACCGCCTCGGCTATCTCGCCGCAATCACCGGCATCGACCTCGGCGCGGAGGCGGGCGAGCTGGAGGCGCTCTACCACTTCTGCCAGGCCGGCGCGGTGATCACGCTGCGCATTCGCCTGCCGAGGGAGAACCCGGTTGTGGCGACGCTGACCGGCATCATCCCCGGCGCGGAGCCGTTCGAGCGGGAGCTGAGCGAGATGTTCGGCGTTACGGTCGAGGGGCTGCGCGCGCCCAACCACCTCTACCTGCCCGAAGATTGGCCGGACGAGGTTTTCCCGCAGCGCAAGGATTTTGACCCGGCTGTGCTCGACGGCGAAGCGGAGAGGAGTGTGTAACCATGACGACGAATACGACGAGCGAACGCTTTACTGTGCCCATCGGGCCGCAGCACCCGGCGCTGAAAGAGCCGGGCGCCTTCCGCTTCAACGTGGACGGCGAGATCGTCACCAGTGCGACGGTGCGCCTGGGCTATGCCCATCGCGGCATCGAGAAGCTGGCCGAGAACCAGAACTGGGTGCAGAACATCTACCTCTTCGAGCGCACCTGCGGCATCTGCTCGCATACCCACGCCACGACCTACTGCCTGGGCGTGGAAAAACTCGCCGGGGTCGAGGTCTCGCCGCGCGTGAGCGCCATCCGCACCCTGGTCGCCGAGCTGGAGCGCATCCACAGCCACCTGCTCTGGCTGGGCGTCTCGGCCCACGAAGCGGGCTTCGACACCCTGTTCATGTTCGGCTGGCGCGACCGCGAGACGGTGATGGACCTGTTGGAGATGATTTCGGGCAACCGGGTGAACTACTCGGTCAACATCCTCGGCGGCGTGAAGGTTGACGTGACGCCGGAGATAGTCGAGCAGATTCTCGCCGGCGTGGATCTGCTGGAGGAGCGCACGAAACATTATCTGGACGTCGTCTCTACCGACGCGGGCTTCCTGCAGCGGACGCGCGGCGTGGGCGTGATGACGCGGGAGCAGGCCGAGGCGCTTGGCGCGGTCGGACCGACCGCCCGCGCGTCCGGCGTGGCCCGTGACCTGCGCGTGGACGCGCCCTACCTCTCCTACAGCGACTTCCCGGTGCAGATGATCCTCGACGACCGCGGCGACCTGGAAGCCCGCTTCGTCGTCCGCCTGCGCGAGCTGTTCGAGAGCTACCGGCTGCTCCGCGAGCTGGTCACCCACATGCCGGAGGGCGAGCTGGCGACGCGCATGCCGCGCCGGATCAAGGCCGGCGAGACGGTCAGCCGGCTGGAAGCGCCGCGCGGCGACGTCTTCTACTTCATCCAGAGCAACGGCAGCGACAAGCCGGCGCGGGTCCACGTGCGCACGCCAACCGTCTGCAACATGACCTCGGTGGTCAAGCTGGCGCTCGGCCACCAGCTTGCCGACGTGCCGCTGATTCTGGCGGGCATCGACCCCTGCTTCTCGTGCAACGACCGGTAAGGTTTCCGGCGAGAAGAGATAGAGAGAGCTTATGAACACTGTAACGACAATCGCGGCCCTGTTGCTCTTCCCCAGCGGGCTGATTCTGCTGCTCTCCGGGCTGGCCTTCGAGTGGGCCGACCGCAAGCTGCTGGCCCAATACCAGAACCGGCTCGGCCCGCGCTGGTTCCAGCCGCTGGCCGACGTGGTCAAGCTGCTGGCCAAGGAAGAGGTGGTGCCGGAGGGGGTCAACCGGACCCTTTTCATCGCCCTGCCCATTGCCGGGCTGGCGGGCGCGCTGACGGCGGCGCTCTACACGCCGCTCTTCGGCCTGCAGCCGGCCTACAGCTTCCGCGGCGACCTGATCGTCACGCTCTACCTGCTCAGCCTGCTGACGCTGTGCATGGGGCTGGCGGGCTCGAACACGCTGGACCGCTTTTCGCTGGTCGGGGCGACGCGCACGCTGACCCAACTCTTCTCCTACGAAGCGCCCTTCATGCTGGCGCTGCTCGGGCCGGCGGTCGCCGCCGGGAGCTGGCAGATCAGCGAGATCGCTGACTACAGCAGCGCGGGCCGCTACCTGCTGCTGACCCAGCCACTGGGTTTCCTCGTGGCTATCGTCGGCCTGATGGGCAAGCTGGAGCTGCCCCCGTTCGACGCGCCGGAAGCGGAGACGGAAATCGTCGCCGGCGCGCTGACCGAGTATAGCGGGCGCGGGCTGGCCCTCTTCCGCCTGGGCAAGGGCGTGGAGCTGGTCGTGGGCCTGACGCTGGTCGCCGCGTTCTACATGGGCGGCGTCGCCAACCCGCTGCTCTGGCTGGTGAAGACGCTCATCCTGCTGCTCGTCATGGTCGCCCTGCAGGCGCTGTTCACCCGCCTGCGCATCGACCAGACGGTGGGCCTCTGGTGGCGCTACGGGGCGCTGCTGGTGCTCGTGCAGTGGCTGATTATGGTTCTCGTCGGATTGCTGTAGGGAAAGACGGGTAGGGGCAGGTTTCAAACCTACCCCTACAGATACCCACCCAACGAATAAGGAAGTGAGAATGAAGCCAGGCACCATGCTCAAAGACATCGCCAGATCGCTGGTCCGCAAGCCGGTCACCGAGCGCTATCCTTTTGAACGCCGGCCGGCGCCCGACCGGCTGCGGGGCCAGCTTATCTGGAACCCGGACCCCTGTACCGGCTGCGGCCTCTGCGCGCTCGACTGCCCTGCCGACGCCATCGAGGTGCTGGTCATCGACAAGAAGGCGAAAATCTTTGAGATCACCTATCACCTGGACCGCTGCACCTTCTGCGGGCAGTGTGTCGAGAGCTGCCGGCAGGGCTGCCTGGAGATGCAGGACGACCAGTGGGAACTGGCCGCCCTGGACCGCGGCGGCTTTCTGATTATGCGCCGGAAGGATGGCGCCGCGCCGGCAAAGCAGGACAGCCCGCCGGCCAACGGCGACGAACAGGCCGCCTGACCATCCCCTGATAGTCAACCGGCAGGTCTTCGGGCCTGCCGGCCTTCCCCTATGCCAGACGTGACAGGTCTCCGCGACCTGTCACTTCTCGTTTCGGCTGCAGGCTCAGCGCAGGTCGAGTTTCAGCGCGGGGCGCACGCCGTAGCTGGTGCGGTTGACGCGGCAGTAGCTGCGGATGCTGGCGCGGGTGCCGATGAACGCCGCACGGTCAGGACTGCCGGGCTGGGTCCGCAGCCACCACCACGAACAGCCCTGCCGCTCGCCGTCTTCGACCAGATAGTTCTCTTCCACGCTCTTGTCGTACACGTAGAGATGGCAGCCATCGGCCTTTCTGACTCTGGCGTATTCGGTGCCGACGGCGCGGCGAAAATCCTTGCCGAGCGTCCCGGTCGCGTTCTCGATTTCGGCGATGCTGGGCAGGAAGACCCTGTCCTCGGTGTCCGGGCTGCCCTCGCCGTTGTCGGCGCAGCGGGTCGTCCCGATGATTTCCTTCTCGGCGGCGTTGAACGCGGCGTCATAAAACGTCTCGTTCAGCCACCGGCGCAAATCGCAGTCTCGCCAGGTGATCGCCACAAACGCCGCGTGGTAGCGCCTGCAGTCCAGAATGTGCTCGCTCAGGATGAATAGCTCGTCGCCGCTGTTCTGCAGCACACGCCACCTGACCGGCGTCTGTTCTGCGCCGCCCGCCGTCTGCGGATAGCGGCCGAAGGTGATGATTTCGCCGGGCTGGGCGTGGCGGAAATGCGCGAGATGAGGATGATCGTCGCCCATCAGCCCGCTTCCTGATCCAGCGTTTGGGCTAGGGCCTGCCGGAGCGCCGCCCGGCTCTGTTCCACCGTTTGCCCCGCCGTATCGATGACGATCTGCGCGCTGTCCCAGGGCTCGTACTCGCGATTGGTTACCTGCTCCCAGCTCGGCAGGGTGTGGCCGGGGATGTCGGCCGCCCGCGTCTCCACCCGCCGGCGGTGCTCTGCCTCGTCGGAACAGATGACCTCGATTTCCACGTAGGGCACGCCGGCCTGCAGCGCCACGTCGCGCCAGGCGGCGCGCGTCACCGCCAGCGGATTGACCGAATCGGCGACCACGTCCAGCCCCAGCCGCAGGTTGTCCCCGGCGATGCGATAGGCGACCACGTAACCTTCCGGGCCGTTCACGGGGATGCCCGAAGCGCGCAGGGCCTGCTCAATGGTGTCGATGCGCAGGTGGACGGCGCCGCGCTCCCGCGCGAGATGCTGCGAGAGGGCCGTTTTGCCCGTCCCCGGAAGGCCGCCAAAGATGTAGAGCATGACCCTCCCTACTAGAATGTGCGGCTCCACTCCTTCGGCCAGCGCTCGACCACCACCTTCGTCTGCGTGAAGAACTCGACGGCGTGTTTGCCCTGCCCGTGTAGCGTGCCGAAAAAGCTCTCCTTCCAGCCGCTGAACGGGAAAAAGGCCATCGGCGCGGCGACGCCCAGGTTGATGCCCACGTTGCCGACCTCGGCCTCGTAGCGGAACTGGCGGGCCGCCGCGCCGCTGGTGGTGAAAAGGCAGGCCATGTTGCCGTATTGCCCGCTGTTGATGAGCCGGATGGCCTCGTCCACGCTATCCACATGCAGCAGGCCGAGCACGGGGCCGAAGATTTCGGTCGTCGCCACGGCGCTCTCCGGGTGCACGTTCTGCAGGATGGTCGGGCGGACGAAGTTGCCCTGCTCGTAGCCGGGGATGCGGGCGTTGCGGCCGTCCACAAGCAGCTCGGCGCCCTCGCCCGCGCCGCGCGCGATCATCTCCTCGACGTAACCCTTGCTTCGCGGCGTGATGAGCGGGCCCATCTGCACCCCCTCGTCCAGCCCGTAGCCGGTGACGCGCTGGGCCGCCGCGTCGGCGATGGCCTCGGCGAAGGTGTGGCGCGCCTCGCCGACGGTGATGGCGAGGGAGGCGGCGAGACAGCGCTGACCGGCGCAGCCGAACGCGGAGTCGGCGATAATTCGTGTAGCCATTTCCATGTCGGCATCGGGCAGGACGAGGACGGGATTCTTCGCGCCGCCCTGGGCCTGCACGCGCTTGCCATAGGCCGCTCCTTGCGCATAGACATAGCGGGCGACCCTGCTGGAACCCACAAAGCTGATCGCCCGGATGTCGGGGTGGGCCAGCAGCGCGTCCACCGTCTCGCGGGCGCCGTTGACCAGGTTGACGACGCCGGGCGGGAAGCCGGCCTCGTCCAGCAGGGCGAAGACCTTCTGCATGGTCAGCGGCACGCGCTCGCTGGGCTTGACCAGCACGGTGTTGCCGCAGGCCACGGCGTAGGGCATGAACCAGAACGGGATCATGCCGGGGAAGTTGAACGGGGCAATGATGGCGCAGACGCCGAGCGGCTGGCGGATCATCAGCTCGTCGATACCGTGGGCGATGTCTTCCACAAAGTCGCCCATGATCAGCGTGGGGATGCCGGCGGCGGTCTCCACGTTTTCGATGGCCCGCTGCATCTCGCCGCGCGACTCGGCCAGCGTCTTGCCGCACTCCTCGGTAATCGTGCGCGCCAACTCGTCCAGGTTCTCTTCGAGCAGGCGCTTGAGGCGGAAGAGCGGCTGGATGCGCTCTGTGGGCGGCACGCGACGCCAGCCGGGGAAGGCCGCCGCTGCCGCCTGCGCCGCCTCGTCCACCTCCTCGGCCGGGGTGAGCGGCACCTGCGCCAGTCGCTCCTGCGTCGCCGGGTTCACCACGTCGAGATGCTCCGCTGCGCGCGAGGGCCGCCACTGGCCGTTCACGTAATTGAGCAGAGTGCCGTTGTTGTTCATGTTTTCCTCCCAGGGGGATGGGGTTCACACAGAGGTAACTATAGCAGATGGTAGGGGCGGGTTTCAAACCCGCCCGTAGAGGCTATC
>JAAYYY010000346.1 GCA_012515125.1 Chloroflexota bacterium | reverse complement strand
GTTCGAGCGGGACAAGTTCGAGGTGGAGAACGTCGAGAAGTACCGGCTGGGCAAGCGGCTGCTGCGCATGCACGCGCTCTTCTGGCCGGTGACCGACATCATCTGCGCCGCGCAGATGATCGGCGGCTTTGTGATCGGCGCCCTGATGGCTATCGACGGCACGATCAGCGTGGGCACCTACGTGGCCTACGCCGGGCTGGTTATCTGGATTATCTGGCCGATCCGCAACCTGGGCCGCCTCATCGTGCAGATGTCGTCGGGGCTGGTCAGCTTCGGGCGCGTGGCCGAGCTGCTGAAGCAGGTGCGCGAGCCGCTAGAGACCGGCGACATCCACCCGACCGGCAACGTGCGCGGGCACATCCGCTTCGAGCACGTGGGCTTTGCCTACGAGGGCGCCGAAGAGGTGCTGCACGACATCACCTTCACGGTCAGGCCGGGGCAGGTCGTGGCGCTGCTGGGCTTCACCGGCTCGGGCAAGACATCGCTCGTGCGGCTGCTGCCCCGCTTCTACGACTACACCAGCGGGCAGATCCTGCTCGACGGCTTCGAGCTGCGTAAATACCCTCGGGCCTATCTGCGCAGCCAGATCGGCATCGTGGAGCAGGAGCCGTTCCTCTTCTCGCGCACGATCCGCGAAAACATCACCTACGGCGTCGGCAGGCAGGTCAGCGACGAGGAAGTCTTCGAGGCCGCGCGCGCCGCAGCGATCCACGACGTGATCATGAGCTTCCCCGAGGGCTATAACACGCTGGTCGGCGAGCGCGGCGTGACGCTGAGCGGCGGGCAAAAACAGCGCGTTGCCGTGGCGCGCACGCTGCTGCGCAACCCGCGCATCCTCATCCTCGACGATGCGACCTCTTCGGTGGACACAGAGACGGAGGCGGCAATCCGCGGCGCGATGGAGCGGCTGATGGAAGGGCGCACGACGTTCGTCATCGCCCACCGCATCCAGAGCGTGATGAAGGCCGACCTCATTATCGTGCTCGACCAGGGGCGCATCGTCCAGCAGGGCACGCATGCCGAGCTGATGGCCGATCCCGACGGCGCCTACCGGCAGATCTACAACCTGCAGGCGCAGATCGAGGAAGAGGTCAGCCGCGAGCTTGGCGACGGCAACGGCGATGGCCGGCCGGTGGAGGACGCGGAGGCTACGGCGTCAGCACAACCTTGATGCAGTTGTCTTCCTTCTGCCTGAAAATCTCATAGCCGTGCGGCGCCTGATCCAGCGGCAGCCTGTGGGTGATGACAAACGACGGGTCGATGGCCCCTTCCTGAATGCGTTCCAGTAGCGGGCGCAGGTAGCGGTGGACGTGCGTCTGCCCCAGGCGCAGGGTCAGCCCCTTGTTGAAGGCAGCGCCGATGGGCATCTTGTCGACGAAGCCGCCGTAGACGCCGGGGATGGAGACGACGCCGCCCTTGCGGCAGGCCTGGATGGCTTCGCGCAGGGCGGTTGGCCGGTCGGTCTGCAGGCGGGCAAGCTGTTTGGCCTTGTCGTAGTAGTAGATCAGCCCTTCGCCGTGCGCCTCCATGCCCACGGCGTCGATGCAGGCGTCGGGGCCGCGCCCGCCCGTCATCTCCTTGATCGTCTCTACGATGTCATTTTCGCTATAGTCGAGCGTCTCCACGCCTTCGGTATAGGCGGCCATCCGCAGCCGCTCGGGGAAGCGGTCTACGGCGATGATGCGCCCGGCGCCGAGCATCCGGGCGCTGGCGATGGCAAACTGGCCCACCGGGCCGCAGCCAAAAACGGCGACGGTCTGGCCCGGCTGGATCTCGCACTGCTCGGCGGCCTGATAGCCGGTGGGGAAGATATCGGTCAGGAAGAGAACCTGCTCGTCGGTGAGGCCGTCGGGGATCTTCAGCGGGCCGACGTCGGCGAAGGGCACGCGCACATATTCGGCCTGCCCGCCGGCATAGCCGCCCATCATGTGCGAATAGCCGTAGATGCCGGCGACGCCGTAGCCGTAGAGTTTCTCGGTCATGTAGGCCTTGGGGTTAGAGTTGTCGCAGAGCGACCAGAGGTCGTGCTCGCAGAAGAAGCAGTGACCGCAGGAGATGGGGAAGGGGACGACGACGCGGTCGCCCACCTGCAGGTTGGTCACCTCAGGGCCGACTTCGACGACCTCGCCCATGAACTCGTGGCCGAGGATGTCGCCGGGCTGCATGGCGGGGATGTAGCCGTCGTAGAGGTGCAGGTCGGAGCCGCAGATGGCTGTCAACGTGACGCGGATAATGGCGTCGCGCGGATTGAGGATTTGCGGGTCGGGCACCGTGTCGACGCGCACGTCGTGAATACCGTTCCAGCAGACTGCTTTCATGCCTCTTTCCTCCCGCTCGGCTGGCCCTCAACAGTGGGGGTTTCGCCGGCTTCCAGGATCTGTTTGCAGGCGCGCAGCTGCTCTTTGACCGTCTGGGAGGTGATGCCGTTCAGCAGCTCGGCAACGGCACTGGCGACCGCGCCGCCCGGTGGGGCGTAGGTCATTTCCACGTGCAGCTCTGTTTCGCCTTCAGTCAGGGTGGGCCGGAAAGTGACGTCGCCGTAATGGCGGACGTTGGCGCCGGGCAGCGTTTCCCAGGCCAGCCGCCGGCCAGACTCGTCAACCGTGATCCGCGCCTCCCAATGCAGGGGAAGGCCGCCGGGCGTGTGCGCCTGCCAACGGGAGCGCCCCTCGCCGAGGTCAACAACGCTGTCCAGGTGGCTCATAAAGCGGGGCAGGTTTTCCAGCCGGCGCCAGAAATCATAAACTTCCTGGGGCGAGCGGCGGATGGTCACGGCGCGGTGGATGGTGACGCCGTCGTCGTGCAGACTGCCGCCGGTACGCAGGGTGATGAGCGGGTTGCGGCCCGTGGCGGCGTAGTAGACGAGCGCGCCGCCGAGGGGAGCGGCGACCGCGCTTTGCCAGGAGCGTTTTCCCAGCGCGTAGACGAGCAGCAGCCCGCCCACGAGGGCTGGCGCGATGCGCTCTGGCCCGTTCGTGCTCCCGTTTCGATACTGTGTCATGGCTTCCCTTCCTTACTGGTTGTTGGGACCGGGGCGCCGGGCTCGCGTCAGGCGGGCGCCCTGCCCATCATCCGCCTGTTGTTGCAGGACCGCTTCCTTTTCGGCCGGCGAGAGCTGGTTGAGGCGCCGGGCGCCGTCCCAGCCGAGCGCCGTCAGCCAGCCCAGCAGGTTGCGCTGCCCCGGCGGCAGCTTCAGGTGCACGTCCAGGCCGCGCTCCCGCTCCCGGCTGCCCGGGCCGGGCAGAAGACGGTTGGCAAGCCCGTTGATGTCGGCGGTCAGGCCGGGGAAAAGGCCGTTCAGTCGGGCGAGGATCTGGGCGGGCACGGTGAGCGTGCGTTCCGCTTCGCCCCGGCGCGTGGCCTCGACGATCTGCCGGGCCGCCTGGGTCGCCTCCATCGAGAGCAGCGGCAGGCTGGCGGCGACGGAGAACCAGGCATACTCTCTGGCGCGCTGGCCGCGGGCGAAAGCGTTGAGAAACGAGCCGGTGCGCATGAGGCCGGGCACGATGGTCGTGACGAGCACGCCGCTGCCGGCCAGCTCGGCGCGCAGCCCTTCGCTGAAGCCGACGGCGGCGAATTTGGCGCCGCTGTAGGGCATCAGGTGGGGTATACTGGCTTTGCCGCCGATGCTGGTGACGTTGACGATGCGCCCGTAGCGGCGGGCTCTCATCTCCGGCAGCACGGCGAGCGTGGGGTAGATCGTGCCCCAATACATGACGTCCATCGCCTGCTCGAACGATTCAAGGGGTTGGGAAGAGAGGGGAGCGATGTCGATGGCGCCGGCATTGTTGACGAGGATCTCGACAGGGCCGAAATGGTCGCGCACCTGCTGCACCAGGCTCTCGACCTGTTTCTGGTCGGTTACGTCGCAGGCGATGGCCAAGACCTCGGCGCCGAAGTCATGTAATTCGCGCTCGGCGCGGCGCAGGGAGTGGGGGTCGCGGCCGCAGATGACGATGCGGCAGTCGTGACGGGCGAACTCGTAGGCGAGCTGCAGGCCGAGGCCGCGCGAGCCGCCCGTAATCAGGACGACGTCGCCGGTGATGTCGGCTTCACGGCGCAGCGCACGGCGCAGGCCGGCAGCCGCCGCAAGCAGCGCGCCGAGGGCCAGCAGCGGCCTGACGAGGCTCTGGAAAATCCAACGGATGATGGTAAACATACGCGGCTCCTTCGGAGTTGGCTCACCTTTTCAGTCTAATGGCTGGGACGGGCCGTGTCGTCTAACCGCGGCATATGCGGGGATATAGATCGGGTTATAGGTTGGCGGTTCAACCGGGAGATGGTTGCGCGGCGGGGGAGATGGGAAAGGTGTGAGGAAGGCGGCGGATGGGCTATCCTTCGCGCCACCTTTTGCCTATAATGGCAGCTTGCTTGCATCTTGCCTTTCAGGAACGCACGATGAGCGATTTTGAGTTTCAGGAAGAAGAATTCACCACACAGTTTAACGGCCGGACGATACTGCGTATCCTGCAGCAGGTGCAGCCCTACTGGCTGTGGGTGGCCGGCTTCATCTTCTTCGGCATGGTCACGGCGGCGCTCGACGGCTACTTCACCTTCCTGAGCCGGCGCATCATCGACGAAGGGATCCAGCCGGGCAACCGCGAGGCGTTGTACCGCATCGTCGCCCTGTACGGGTCGCTTGCCCTCGTGCAGGCCGGCTCCGTCTTCGCCTTCATCTACCTCACGGGTATCCTCGGCGAGCGGGTACGCTATGACCTGCGCAAGCGGCTGTTCAACCACCTGCAGGAGCTCAGCCTTAGCTACTTCAACCGCACGCCGGTAGGCTGGATTATGAGCCGGGTGACCAGCGACACGGATCGGATTTCGGAGCTGGTGACGTGGGGGTTGCTGGACATCACCTGGGGCATCACCAGCATTGCCACTTCCACCTATTTCATGATGCGCATCAACTGGCGGCTGGGGCTGATCGTCTTTGCCATCGTACCGGTGCTGGTCGTCGTCGCGGTGGAGTTCCGCAAGCGCATCCTCACGGAGTACCGGGTGGTGCGCAAGATGAACTCGCGCATCACGGGAGCATACGAGGAAGGCGTGACGGGCGTGCGCGTGACCAAGGCGCTGGGGCGCGAGGCGCAGCAGCTCCAGGAGTTTCAGGAGCTGACCGGCGAGATGTACCGCGCGGGCTACCGGGCGGCGTGGCTCAGCGCGCTCTTTCTGCCGGCCGTGCAGTTGATCAGCGCCTTCGGCATTGCCGCCGTCGTCTGGTATGGCGGCATTCAGATCGACGCCGGGGACATGACCATCGGCGACATCTACGCCTTTTTCAGTTACGTGACGGCGATGCTCTGGCCGGTGCAGGACATGGCCCGCGTCTACGCCAGCATGCAGCAGGCCATCGCCTCGGCCGAGCGTGTTTTCAGCCTGATCGACGCCGTACCGGAGATCAGCGACCGGCCGGGCGCCGTCGATCCGGGCACCATCGCCGGCGACATCGTCTTCGACAACGTGGAGTTCTATTACGAGGACGATAAGCCGGTGCTGTCGGAGTTCAACCTGGAAGTAGGCCAGGGCGAGACAATCGCGCTGGTCGGGCCGACGGGCGGCGGCAAATCGACTATCGTCAATCTGCTCTGCCGCTTCTTCGAGCCGCGCGCCGGGGAGATCCGCATCGGCGGGCGCGACTACCGGGAATACACGCTGCACGCCGTCCAGTCGCGGATCGGCGTGGTGCTGCAGACGCCGCACCTGTTCTCCGGCACGATCCGTGAGAACATCCGCTACGGGCGGCTGGACGCGACCGACGAGGAGATCGAGGAGGCGGCAAAGCTGGCCGGCGCGCACGCCTTCATCATGAC
>JAAYYY010000345.1 GCA_012515125.1 Chloroflexota bacterium | reverse complement strand
GGGCGCGAGCTGGGAGAGCGGCTCGCGGTAGGGCATGTCGAAAACCTCGATGAGCAGAAAGTCGAGGATGGCCCAGAGGCCAAAACAGCTCACGGCGATGAGCAGGATGGAAGCGGCAATCGCCAGGATAAGGCAGCCCTGGGCGCAGCTCAGGCTACCGGCCGGCAGCGTGCGGATCTTGGAAGCGCCGCCATCCGTACGGGTCACCCGTTCCGGCCCGCCGACGACCGTACCCTCGACAATCTCCTCGATAAAGGAGCGCCGGCCCACAATCGGCCGCCCGCTGCCCTGACAGCCATACGCCGAGCAGCGGTCGCCGTTCGCCCGCCAGCAGGCGACGTGGTGCCGCGCGGCGTCGTCCGGGCAGACGATGATTTCCTGCCCGTCGGCGAACGGTTCCTTGCAGAGGGCGCAGCTCTCTCCCAGGAAGGGAGAGTGCTCGTCGATCAGGATGGGTCGGATGGCCATATACGGATCGCGCGGAGCAGGTTTTCCCAGAGCAGGCGCCAGAAGCCGCCCCGCTGTGCTTCCTGCCGGCGCCGATGCTCCTCCCGCTTCAAGCGTTTCGTACGGCCATTAGGCGAGGGAATCGTGCGGACGGGCTGGCGGGCAATGTCGCGGTGGTCGATGACCAGAGCCGGTTCCAGGTCGTAGGCGCCATAGCGCCGCACCTCTGTGCCGCTGCAGCCCAGCACGGCGCAATGCCCTCCGTTGCGATGCCAGCAGGCATGATGATAGAGCGTCTCGCAGGCCGTGCAGTAGACAGGGGCCATGTCCGGCCGGTCTACGTTCTTTTCGACCGCCCCGGCGCAGATGGGACAGTTGAGGCTGAGCTTATTCGCCTCGGCAATATCGTCCTGCGTGATGCGCAGGACTCCGTCTCCGTCGTGCTCGTTCATCGTCTGCCTACCGACAGCTTCCTCAGACATATACGCCAATTTTAACATAAATCAGCCTCGGCGTAACGTCACTTCACCTCTTCCTCACCACCGGCGCAGACACTCACCAGGAAGACGCCGCCCACGAGGGCCAGGGGAAGTCGTAGGGCTGCACGGCCGTCTGTTTCCGGTCCCAGCAGAAGAAGCCGCTCCTGCGCGCCAGCGGGTCGAGCACCAGGGCGATGTGCCACTTCTGGGTGAAGAAGTTCTGGTGAATGAACAGGTCCATGCCGGACAGGAAGATACCGAAGCCCGGATGGGTGTGATACCAGCCGACGATAACCGCCTCTTCGTTCGGATAGCGCTCGTGCAGCCGGTCGGTCACGTAGCGCCAGCTCTCCGGCGTGTAGGTGACGCTGGCCCCGTGCATGCGCGTGTGCTTGGCAATGATCACGTCGCTGACGTGGACGACGTAGCGGCCGTCCGGCTGCTTCTCCGGCGGCGGGCCGATGAGCATGCCCGCCACCTCGCGGTCGAGGCTCGACAGGGCGTGGGCCTGCGCGTCGCGGAAGGCCGGCTCGTTGATCAGAATGTCCACCGCCGCAGGCGTCGGGTGGCCCAGCGGGCGGCGCAGGCCGGCAATGCGTATCTCGCGCGGCGGCGCTTCTGGTTCCGCGACCGCCGCTTCCGGCGGCAGCATTCCTGTGACGGCGACCTCCGCTTCGGAAGGCGGGGGCGGCGCCACGGCTGCAGGCGGCAGCTCACGTTCCGGCGGCGCCTCAGGGGTCGGCGCTTCGGCGACTCCGGTCTCGGCCTCAGCCTCAACCTCTGGCTCTGCCGCGTCGTCCGCGCCGGCAGGCGGCTCCGCGTCCGGCGGCTCGGGAGCGGCCGGCTCGGGTTCTGGCGTTTCTACCTCTTCAACTGCCAGCGGCTGTTCGGCGCCCGCCTGCATTGGACGGTCCTCTGGTTCGGCCGGTTCCTCCTGGCGCACGACGGAGCCTTCCTGGTCCAGCAGCTTGATAGACAGCTCGATCTCGTCTTCTTCGACCAGCTCGCCCAGCGGCTGCTCCCGGTAAGCCGCCCAGATCTCTGCCTCCAGCGAGTCGGCGTAGGCGGCCAGCTCGGCCAGCGTGCATTCGTGCAGCGGGCGGGGCTCGCCGCCGCTCACGGGCACCAGGTCGGGCGGCAGCAGCGTCAGCGTGAGTGTCGCCCGCTCGCCGCTGCCGGGCAGGGTGATGGTTATGATGGCAGCGTAACCCGGGTCATTGGCAGACGTCATCGACAATATTCCAGAGTGATGGTTGGCTCAGCGGGCGAGCGCAAAACGAATGGTGCAGGTAGCGGCGCCCGGAAGCGGCGTACCCTGCCGGCTGAGCGGTTGCAGGAGCAGCTCGTACTCGCCCGCGACGTACTCCGTCGTGTCCCAGGC
This sequence comes from Chloroflexota bacterium, assembly GCA_012515125.1. GTDB lineage: Bacteria > Chloroflexota > Anaerolineae > Promineifilales > Promineifilaceae > JAAYYY01. The sequence goes on along the minus strand of JAAYYY010000345.1, from coordinate 2,593 downwards.
CAGCAGCGGGCGCAGGGAGGTCGCCCGCCGCACCGTGTCCATCTCGAACCAGCTATCGCCGCCCACCGGGCGCAGCGCAATCGTATAGCGGCGCGCATCGGGCAGGTTGGCGACTCCGGCAATGGCGACCTGCTCGCCGTCGCCCACGTCCAGCGTGGTCCCCGCTACCGGCGCGTAGAGCCGCACGTCCGGGTCCGGGCAGCTGGCGACGCCGCTGTTCTCAGCCAGCGCCAGCCGTTCGTCGAGCAGGGGCAGCGCCGCCGCCTGCAGCGCCTGGTTCTGCCGGTAGAGCGGCAGCACGCCCAGGGCGAGGAACAGGAGCGAAACCAGGAGGACGGCTGCCGCCGCACTCAGCGCCAGCCAGGGGCCCAGAGCGGGCCAGGCGGGTACGGCCGTGCTCACGCGGCTGTGCTGGGCGAGATGTTCTTCGTAAGTCTCGGACCACACGGCGCCGCGCACCAGCCGCCAGGGGAAGACAGGACCGTCGTCGCCGTTGCGCCCCATCTCGTAGAAGCCCGAAAGCGGCGTCACCTCACGGCCGTGCCAGCCGAAGAAGCCGGCTTCCTTCCGGATCGGGTCCACGACGAGGGCCACGTGCCAGGGCATGACGAATGCCGCCGACTGCACGACCACGTCGTCGGCCGAGAAGAAGACGCCGAGGCCGGGGTGGGTGTGGAACCAGCCGACGATCTGCAGCGCCGGGTGCTGCGCGTCGCGCTCCCGGTTTACGTGGGCCCAGGCGTCGGCGTTAAAGGTGAAATGGTATGGTCCCCGGTCCTCGCTGGGCGCCGGCAGGGCGGCGGACACTTCCACGTAGCGCTGCCCGCCATGCTCGTAAGCGTGCCCGAGGAGCACGCCGCCCAGCTCGCTGGCCATCTGGCTGTGGCTGTGCGCGCGGATCTGCTCCAGCGCCGCCGGCGCGATGAGAATGCGTACCTCGTGCGCGGCCGGTTCTGGGCCGTGGCGGTGGTAGCTACCTTCGTGCAGCGGTGGCTCGCGCACCGGCAGCGCCGGCTGCTCAGAGTATGCGGATACCGAACTCATCGGAATCCTCATCCTCTTCCAGCTCGTCGATGCCGATGACGATGCGATCCGTCAGCGACTCGCCCTTCAGCGGGCGGTCGTCGATCGGGAAGAGGTGGCGGTTGCGGCTGGCCCAGGCTGCCGCTTTGGAGTTCATCGGGTCGCTGGGGTCGAGGTTTTTGTACTGGATCATCTCACCCAGCGATAGCAGTAGCTCGTCCAGGGTCTTGGCCGGCCACCAGGCGCCGATGCAGACGGCGCCCGTCACGTGGATGTTCGGGTGGAAGATGGGCGTGACCCACTTGAGCTGCGGCTGCTTCAGCGGGTATTCCGCGTGCAGATAGATCCGCACTTCGTGATTTTCGCGGTAGACAGGCTGCCCATAGGCGTTGAGACGCTCCACCCCCTTGCAGGTGAAGCGGATCAGGTAGCGCTCCGGCGGGTCCGCTTCGGTGGCCACTACCTGAATCAGGTTGCTGCGGTCCTCCAGCTCTTTGACGCGCTTATAGTCGTTGCGCAACCGGGTCTCGCGAATGTCAAATGACATGGTCTATTCCTTGGTCAGGCTTTAGGGCGGGTTTCCTGCCCGCCCTGGCGTACATCCTGATAACGGCTAAAAGCCGGCATGACCATTGCCGGGCAGCAGGTCCGAAGCTGCCGTCTGCTGGCCATGCCGGCAATGTATGACAAGAACGCTATCTCTCAGCCGGCGGTCACTTCCGGGAAGAGGCTGAGGATGTCGTCCACGGCCACGCCCGCGTCGGCCAGAGATTCATCCTCGCCCAGCCGCTTGCCCGAAGCGCGGTGGTCGAGGCGGTAGGTGATGGGGTTGGCGCCCTGTGTCGTGGGCAGGCCCATCTTGCTCACCAGCGCCGGAATGAGGCGGCGCATCGGCACGTCCGCCGGCAGCTCCACTGGGGTTTTCTTCGAGCCGGTAGGATCGTAAACGATAACTTTAATGCTTGCCATCTGTAAGAGCCTCCATTGTTCACACTGAGCGCCTGGCGCCCATTCACTAATCTGTACGCAGGACTGCCGCCAGGGTTGCGGCCCGTCCGGCGCGCCTACGCAAAGGATAAGAAGCTATCGCGGTCGCCGGTCATCTCCAGGTAGAGACGCTCCTGGCCGTTGCGCGCGCGGATGATGCTCAGCGGCGCCACGTCGAACTCTGCCAGCGTGCGGTCGAGATAATCTTCTTCGCCGGTGATGCGGTGCGTGAGGATCATCTCGCGCCGCTCGCCGCAGTTCGGGCAGGTCGCCGCGGTCTCATACAGCCGGGCCATCTTCTTGAAGACAGGCTCGACCTGCCCGCAGGCGCTGCACTCCATCGCCACGACCACTTCGCCGTCGAACTCCAGCAGGGCTTCGCTGCCCAGCCGCTCGCGGGCCACCGCCAGCAGCTCGGCCAGCGTCGTGCCCGAATGGACCTCCGGTAGCTCGACAATATTCTCCAGCCGGCTGTGGCTCATGCAAAAATCTTTAACCGGATACTCGGTGTTGTAGATGTCGTTGGTCAGCCCGTTGATCAGCAGCGCCTTGCCGGGGTCCACCTCCAGACCGTGGATGAGCT
>JAAYYY010000038.1 GCA_012515125.1 Chloroflexota bacterium | reverse complement strand
TCGCCGACCATCCGGACCTGCACATCGTCCGCCTCGTGGATCCGGTTGATGACCGTCTCGAGAGCGGCTGCCAGCCCTTCCGTTTCCAGGACGAGCGGACGCAGCGTAAAGAGCATCCCCCGAACCTCCTGCGAGGTTTCGCGCGCCAGCTGCTCGATTTTGTCCAGCTCGACCATCGCCTGGTCGGGATCGCGCTCGATAAGGGTGCGCAGGTAGTTGATACGCATGGCAATGGCCGCGATACTCTGCGTCGGTCCGTCGTGCAGGTCGCGGGCCAGCGCCTTGCGGGCGTCTTCGTCGGCCTGTACCAGCCGCTGCTTCTCGGCCCGCAGATCCTGGTATAGCTGCGCATTCTGCAGGGCAATCACGGCCTGGTCGGCGACGGCGTTGAAGTGGTCTATCTGGCCCTGATTAAACTGCAGCCGCTGCTCGCTGCCAATCACCATAACGCCGAAAATCTGGAAGCCCGCGCGCAGCGGAATACAGACCGCTGTCTGGCACTCCTGGAAGGTGAGCAGCCGGCCCAGGGCCGGGTCATCTTTGGGTGTGTACGTCACGGCGGGCTCCACCTTTTCCAGGGCAATGCCAATAATGCCTGCCTCCCGTTCGATCCGCCGTTCGAGATCGGCCGGGATGAAGCTGCGCGTGGCTACTGGAACAAGCTGATTGCGATCGTAGAGGAAGACGGCGCCCACCAGCGCCCGGGTCGGCACGCCCATTTCGCGCACGACGCGGCTGCAGACATCCAGCGCGGCGTCCACCACACGCTCAAAGCTCAGCGTCGTGCGCAGCGTCGCCGCCATCGCCTGCAGGGCGCGGGCGCGGGAGTCGGCCAGCCGGAGCCGCTGGTACTCCTCTTCCAGCAGGCTCCGTGTGGCCTTGTATACCCGCCGGTTGAGGCTACTGCCGACGACGAGAACCAGCAGCGCAACGATCCCCAATGCCACGCCCATCACGATCAGCGTCGGCCACCAGCCCATCAGCGTCTGCCCGTTAAGCAGGGCGAGGAGATAGAAGAAGCCGGCGATCCCGGCCGCCAGCAGCAGCAGGAGGATAAAAAACAGAAAGTAAGAGCGCAGAAAAGCGCGGCGTAGATGCTTACTGAGTTTTTCTACCATGTTGCACCGCTCGCGGCGTACCCTCCCTCGACGGACCGGCCCATGCACTGCCGATTATAGCGCAACTCGCCGGCCCCCGGCACGGGCTAAATGTCCTGTTTCACCAGGGCGCCGGCGATGGCAGCGGCGACGGCGCCGTTGTTGCGCAGCAGCGCGACATTGGCACGCAGACTGCGCCCCTCGCTCAGCTCGCTGACCCGGCGCAGCAGCCAGGGGGTCGCCGCCGGGCCCTGAATGCCGGCAGCGTCCGCCTCTGCTGTGGCCTGCGCGATCAACGCCTCCGCTTCCTGCTCGTCAAACGCTGCTTCTTCGGGCACGGGAACGGTCACGAGCATGCCGTTCTCCAGGCCGAGCGCCTGGCGCGCGCGGATGGCGGCGGCAACTTCCTCCGGCGTGTCCATGCGCACGTCCACCGCCAGCCCGCTCTGCCGCGAAAAGAAGGCCGGCAACTCGCTCGTGCCATAGCCAATCACGGGCACGCCGTTCGTCTCCAGCACCTCCAGCGTCAGCGGCAGGTCCAGAATCGACTTGGCCCCGCTGCAGACCACCGTCACCGGCGTGCGTCCCAGCTCGGTCAGGTCGGCGCTGACGTCAAACGGGTGGCCCCGGTGCACGCCGCCGATGCCGCCGGTAGCAAAGAGGGCGATGCCCGCCAGATGGGCGACGACCATCGTGCCGGCTACCGTCGTCGCCGCGTCTTCCCCCCGCGCGAGAGCCAGCGGCAGGTCGCGGCGGCTGCACTTACGCACGCTGCCTTCCGGCCGCCTGGCCAGGTAGGCGAGCTGTTCCTCCGTGAGGCCAACGTGGATCGTGCCTGCGATCACGGCGATGGTTGCCGGCACAGCGCCTCCCGCCCGTACCGCTTCTTCCATTGCCTGGGCCGTCTCCAGATTGGCCGGATAAGGCAGGCCGTGGGTGATCACGGTGCTCTCGAGGGCGACGACCGGGCGGCGCTCCTGCAGCGCAGCGGCAACGTGCGGATGGGTGCGGATCGTGTTGTGCATCTACCGATTTACTCCTGTGACAGGGACCTGAAGCTGGGCCAGGTATGTCTGAACGAATCGTAATTGCAGCCGCCAGCGAGCCCAAACTCCATCAGAATATGGTATAATTTCGCTCACTGTGCACGAAAAACGGTGGCGGATTATCGGGCACTTTGGGGCTTGTAATCTCGCTGCCGCAACGGATACACTGCGAACATATGAATGATAATCCGTACGTAGTTCAACTGGCCCTACAGCATTTCTCGCAGGCGCGGCGCCAGGCGCTGAGAGAGACACTCTCCTCACGGCTGACCGGCCGTGACCCGCATCTGTTGCCGTTTGAGGCCATTCGTGCGCAGCTCAAACAGAAGAATCCGCTTTACCAGGGCATCCAGCAAGTGCCTCTGTCCCAGATTGCCGGCAGCGTCGGGCGATATGGCGAGTTTACCCGCCATTTCCTGCCGCTGCACAACAGCTTTCGGGATCGCTGGGTGCGCGTTGAAGCGCTGGCTCACTCGCGTGAGGGATGGCCGCCGGTCGAGCTTTACCGCATCGGCGACGTTTACTTTGTCAAAGACGGTAATCACCGTGTCGCCATTGCCCGCCAGCTACGCGTGGATTCCATCGAAGCCGCCGTCTGGACTTTCCCGGTAGAAGTCGAGCTGGGCCCGCAAGACCGCCTCGACGACGTTTTGATTCGCTTTGGCGAGCGCAGCTTCATGGAGCAGACCCATCTGGACGAGATGGTTCCTGACCACGGCATTCGCTTCACGACGCCGGGCCGCTACCTGGAGCTGCTTGCCCAGATTGAAGAACTCCAGAAGAAGCTGGAGCTCATCGACGAAGCGCCCATCTCCTACGAAGAGGCCGTGCTCGCCTGGTATGAGCTGGTCTACCTGCCAACCGTGCAGATCATCAACGAGGCGTCACTCTTGCAGGAGTTTCCCGGCCGGACGGAAGCCGATCTCTTTGTATGGCTGTCGCTGATGCGCGAACAGCTCGCTGAGGTCTATGGCAGTGACTGCCACCTGGAGGATTTTGCCCGGGCGCTGGCCGCCGACTATGGCGCCGGGCGGTTGGGCAGGCTCCGGCGGCAGGTGGGCCGCCTCCTGGGTCACGACGCTCCGGCCCCTCTCGAGGAGCCGCCGTCTGGGCCCGCTGACTCCTGACCGCAGCCGCTAAATGGTCACGATGGGAGAGAGCCACCGTAATAACGCCCCAACGCCGGAGCTGCTGACGCTAACCGGACAGCAACTGGACGCCTTCCTGGCCTGCCAGCGCCGTTTTCAGTTGCAGTTCGAGGAACGCTATCCCTGGCCGGCGGCGCCTCTGGATGACGAGCGGCAGCTGGCGAGCACACGTGGGCAGCAGTTCCACCAGATGGCCCACCGGTACTTCCTGGGGCTGCCTGTTACCGCGCCCGGCGGCGATCCTGTGCTGGAGGGCTGGTGGAAGACCTTCCAGGAGACAGTGCTGCCGCTTCCGGCCGGGCTCTGCCTGCCGGAGCTGACGATCACCGTGCCCCTGGGCCGGCACCTGCTCACCGGCCGGCTGGATCTGCTACTCCTCCACGATGGCCGGGCGCAGATCTTTGATTGGAAGACCGGCCCGCTATCGGACGAAGCGAGTCTGCGAGCATCGTGGCAGTCGCTTCTCTACCCTGCGCTGGTCGTCGCCGCGGGGTCCGCTATTCATCCCGAAGGCCAGCCTATCGCGCCTGACCTTGTTTCCCTCACCTACTGGTCAGCCGCGCAGCCCGGGGAGCGTGTGGAGCTGGCCTACAGTACCGCCGCTCACGAGCAGAACTGGCAGCGGCTGCTCGACGTGGCCGGCGCGATTGACGAGGCTCGCCGGCATACCGGTATCTGGCCCCTGACCGATGACATGGCGCTGTGCAGTCGCTGTCGCTACCGTGTCCTCTGCGGGCGTCAGGCTGTCGCTCCCTATCAGGCTGCCGAAGAGGAAGATCTCGGCCTGCTGCGAGAACCCCTCGAGCCGTACCTGCCCTGAGCGGGTTAGCTGCCGCCTCTTTCTGCCCCCAGCCGGCTCAACAGCGCCTGCAGCCCCAGCAGATAGCTCTCCGCGCCGAAGCCGCTGATCTGCCCCACGCAGACCGGCGCGATCAGCGACTGCGAGCGGAACGGCTCCCGCGCGTGGATGTTGGACAGGTGGACCTCGACGGTGGGCAGGCCCACGGCGGCGATGGCGTCGCGCAGCGCATAGCTGCTGTGCGTGAAGGCGCCGGGGTTGATCAGCACCGCATCCGCTGTATCCCGCGCCTCATGCAGGGCGTCGATGAGCACTCCCTCGTGGTTCGACTGCCGGCTCTCGACGGTCGCGCCTGCTGCTTCCGCCGCTGCGCGCAGCCGCTCGTCGATTTCGGCCAGCGTTTCCCGCCCGTAAATCTCAGGCTCGCGGCTGCCCAACAGGTTGAGGTTGGGGCCGTGCAGCACCAGAATCCGTACCATCTTTCTCCTCCTCGTCGTCCTTCCCGGCAGACAACTACCTGGTTAACGAGTCCTGTCAGCTCTGCAAAGCCCGTAGCGTCTGCAACACCTGCTGCTCTGGCACGTCGCCCGCGACAAAAACCTCGCCCGGTTCGGCGATGAGCACGAAGCGCAGCCGCCCGGCTGCGCGTTTCTTGTCCTGGCCCATTGCCGCCAGCAGCGCCTCGGGCGGCAGCCCCGCCGGAATGCGGACCGGGAGCGTCAGCGGTCGCAGCAGTCGCTCGATGTCTGCTTGCAGCGAGGGCGGCGCATAACCTAACCCCGCCGAGAGATGCGCCGCCGCCACCAGCCCGATAGCCACGGCCTCGCCGTGGCGCACCTGGTAGTTGCTGACCTGCTCGACGGCGTGGGCGAAGGTGTGACCCAGGTTGAGCACAGCCCGCCGGCCCTGCTCGTAGGGGTCTTCCTCGACCACATCCCGCTTGACGGTGATGGCTCTGGCGACCAGCCGCTGCCGGAGCGTGGGTGGGGGCAGGGGCAGCCACGCCGGCGCCGTCAGCTCTGCCAGCAGCTCCCGGCCTGCCAGAAGGCCATGTTTGACCACCTCGGCCATCCCCGCTGCCACTTCGGCGGGCGGCAGCGTCCCCAGCGTCAGCACGTCGGCGATGACCGCTTCCGGCTGCTTGAACGCACCCACGAGGTTTTTCCCCTGGGGCAGATCGACGCCCGTCTTGCCGCCTACGCCGGCGTCTACCATCGCCAGCAGCGTCGTCGGGCACTGGACCAGCTTCACCCCGCGCAGATAGGTGGCGGCGACAAAGCCCGCCACGTCGCCGACCACGCCGCCGCCCAGGGCGACAATCGTACCGCTGCGGTCCAGCCGAGCCTCCAGCAGCCCATCGTAGAGCAAGCGCACCGTTTCCAGCCGCTTGTGTGCCTCCCCGGCCGGAATCGTCAAGACTGTTGTGACGCCACACCGGGCGGCAAAGAGGGGCGCCACATGCGCGTCGCTGATTACGACCGCCGGCCCGCCGCCCACCAGCTCCGCCACTTCGGACAGCAGGCCGCTGCCAACCCGGACCTCGTAGCTGCCGCCGGGAAAGCGCACCGGCAGCCGCTCCACGTCGCTGCTCGCCGGCGTTCCCACGTTTACGCGGCGCTCGATATCTGCCGCGACCTCGGCTGGGCTCTTTCCCTCCGTATCGATTGGCGTAAAACGACCGTAGGCTGCCTGCCGGCGGGCGAGCAATTCTTCCACGCGTGCTGTTGGTTCCGTCGCCGCCAGCAGCGGGCGGGCGTCCGGCTCGTTCGCCAGCCGGCGCACGATCTCCGCCGGGCCGGCCTGCAGGCAGAAGACGCTGTTGCCCGCGCCGAGCACGGCCGCGTTGGCCGGATCGATCAGCATACCGCCGCCTGTGGCGATCACCAGGCCCGGCTGGCCGGCCAGTTCGCGGGCCACTTCCGCCTCGCGCGCCCGGAAGGCCTCTTCGCCCTCGTCCGCGAAGATCGCCGCCACGGACTTGCCGGCGCGCCGGGCGATCAGCTCGTCGGTATCTACGAAGGTCAGGCCGAGGCGCGCCGCCAGCAGCCGGCCGACGCTGCTCTTGCCCGTGCCCATGAACCCCGTGAGGACGATGGAGGCTACCTGCATGGTTGCCGATTATAGCGGAAATTCGCGGGAACAAACGGCGAACGGCCGGCGTCTATATGGTTGAAGGCGCGACAATGGGCGCCGGATCGTCAGATAAGTGAGGTAAACGAACCATGTCACGCAAACGTACTTTCTTTTCCATCCTCTTGCTTGCTGCGCTGCTGCTCACCGTCGTTGCCTGCAGCCCGAACGCCGCCTCCCCCGGCGCAGCCCAGACCGCCGGCGAAGGCGGCATCACCGTCGTCGGCACGGGTGAAGCGTTTGGCCCGCCCGACACGGCTGAGGTCCAGCTTGGCGCAGAGACCTTTGCCCCCACTGTAGCCGAAGCAACCAGCCAGAACGAGGCCCTGGTCGAGGCGATCATGGCGGCGCTGGCCGAGCAGGGCATTGAATCCCGGGACATCCGCACGAGCAACTACAGCCTCTGGGCGGAACAGATCTACGGCGAGCGCGGTCCTGAGGGCATCGCCGGCTACCGCGTCAGCAATCTGGTCACGGTGACCATCCGCGACATTAACGCTGTCGGCGCCGTCATCGGCGCCGTGACCGAGGCCGGCGCGAACAACATCCACGGCATCTCCTTCCGCGTCGCCGACCCGGCCGCGCTGGAAGATGAGGCGCGCGCCGCAGCTATCGCCAACGCCCGCGCCCGCGCCGAATCGCTGGCCGAGCTGAGCGGTGTGACCCTGGGCGAGATCGTCAACATCAGCGAGGTTATCACCCAGCCGGGCATCCCGCTGGTCCGGGGCATGGGTGGCGCGATGGATGCAGCCGCTGAGGCGAGCATCAGCGCCGGCGAGCTGGGCTACAGCGTCCAGGTCCAGGTGACCTTCGCCATCCAGTAAACGCCGAGCAAAAGCTAATCTCCTGTGTGTGGGGCCGGCTGCCGTCTGGTAGCTGGCCCTTTTTGTTGCCCTGTTCAGGCCGGAGGCGACCAGTCTCCCTGCGCTGCGCGCACCGCATCCTTGAAGCTCTCCGGCACCGGCACGGTGCGTCCCTGCTCGTAATCATACATGACCATCGTCGAGTGGCCTGTAGCGACGAGCCGCCCGTCGCCGCCCTCCAGACGATAGACGATGTCGAAGCTTTTGGTACCAAAGCGGCTGATGCCCATCCAGACCCGCACCGTTTCCCCCAGATAGACCGGCGCCAGATAGCGGCAGGACGTTTCGCCAAGAATGACTGGGATGTCCATTGGCCGCTTGATATCAAAGAACTGCTGGAACAGGACGCTCCGGGCCGTCTCCATGTAGGTAAAGTAGACGGCGTTGTTCACATGACCCATCGCATCTACGTCGCGAAAGCGCACGCGGATCTCGTCGCAAAAGGGGAAGGGAGTCGTGTTGCTGCTCAAGCCGTTATCTCCATGATGGTATTACGAATATCCCAGCCCAGATGTCCGGCGCGCCAGCTCTGATTTCCCAGGATGGCTACGTAGATATTTTCCTTCGGATAGTGATACAGACGGCAGCTGACACCCTCTTCTTCGCCCGTGTGCCCGTAGCGAATCAGCTCGCCGCCGTGCTGCACGAGCACGACGCCGGAGAAACTCCCGCTCTCCCCGGCCTCGCGGATGCGTTTTCGTAGCTGTTCCATGCGCGCATTATAGCCCTCGTCGCCTTCCGTTGCCTCCCGCGCACGCCCTCCGTACAATCAGCTTATGGACACCATTCGCGCCTTCATCGCCATCCACCTGCCGGCCGTCGTCCAGGAAGTGCTCGGCGCCGTAAGCCAGGAGCTTGCCCCACGCGTGCCAGAGCGCGCCGTCACCTGGGTTAAGCCCGACCGCATGCACCTTACCCTGCGCTTTCTCGGCGACACGCCTATCAGCCGGCTCGGCGAGCTGGCGGAAATGCTGGACGCCGTAGCTGCCCAGCACCGCCCCTTTCACCTGCGGCTTGGTCACCTTGGCGCGTTTCCCAACGAGCGCCGCCCGCGCGTGATCTGGGTCGGCCTGACCGGCGACCTGCAGCGCGCCACCGCTCTGCAACAGGTGCTTGACCAACGGCTTGTGCCCCTCGGCTGGCAGCCCGAAGGCAAACCCTTCAGCCCTCACCTGACGCTCGGCCGGGTCAAGCGCGCCAATGACCAGATCCGCCTCCCCTGGGGCAGAGGCGTCGCCCCGGCCTCCTTCACTGTCGAGGCGATCTATCTGATGGAGAGCCAGCTCCGGCCGGAGGGGCCGCTCTACACGGTGCGACACGTGAGTACGTTGTGACCATTTCCCCGTCTTTTCGTCCCAAGGGAGGCAAAGTGTCCTACGGACATACGGCTTCCACTGCTAGTGGGGCGCGCGGCGCCGACGCCATCGCCATGACTACATCCCGAGGAACTGCCTAAGCGCCCCCGGTGACTGCAGCCACACTATCCGCTTTTCCGCCTGCAGTTCCCGTAACAGCGCTACTGTCTTCGGCCGCGAGCGCTGCGGGTAGTTCCAGATCCAGCGCAAGAAGTCAAGGTCGAACCGTTCTGGGCAGCCTGGAGCCATATCCGGCCGGTTGCGGCCCTGATAAGTCAGCCAGCGGCGCACGACGCGCAGCAGGCAGAGCCAGCGCGGGAAATCCAGAAAGATGATCGTCTCCGCCAGAGGCAGGCGGATATCCATCGTGCTGCTGTAGTTGCCGTCGATAATCCAGCGTTCGCCGTGCGCCAGCGCCTGCACGGTCTCCTGCCACTGCGCTTTGTCTGTCTCTACCCAGCCGGCGCGCCAGAAGTGCGCGTCCAGGTGGACGACGGGCAACCCCAGCCGCACGCCGAGCGTACGCGCCAGCGTCGATTTGCCTGACCCCGAAGAGCCGATAATCGCAATCCTTTTTCCCAGAACCATTGTCCTCCTACCCGGCTGGAGACGGCAGATCTGTACTTTCGTCCGGCTGCCGCGAACGCCGATCTGTGGGATAATGCGCGAGCCGCCCAGGCGGATGAGGTATTATGACTGAGTTCACCGCTTCTATCGAATTCAACACAAACCGCTCATCGCCGGTTCGCTGGCTTGCTTCGCACGTGAGCCGCCAGAAATGGTACGTCGTCGTCATGTTCCTCGGCGCCTTTGGAAACGCGGCTCTGGCTGCTGCCGGCCCTGTCCTTATCGGCATCGCTTTCAACGCTTTGCTGGAGTCCCGTGACATGGAGACGATTGCGATGGCGGCGCTGGGTATTGTCGGCACCCAGCTACTGCGGGCATTGCTGCAGCTAGGTCGCAACTTCTCCAGCGAGATTATTGGCCAGCGCCTGGAACGAGACACGCGCGAAGAACTCTATACCAGCCTCCTGGGCAAGAGCATGGATTTTCACGACCGGCAGTCGGTGGGCGACATTATGGCCCGGGCGACCAACGACGTGCGCGAGGTCAATCGTATGCTCAACCCGGGCTTCAACCTCGTCGTCGGCTCAGCCAATTTCCTGATCATGCCGCTGCTGGTGGGCCCGAGCTATCACCCGTCGCTCATCCTCGCGCCGCTCTTTTTCATGATCACCTACGTGCTCTCTCTGGTCCGCTATCTGCGCGTGCTGGATCCCATCACCGACCGCGCGCGGCTCTCCTTTGGCTACCTCAACAGCCGCCTCGCCGAGTCCATCGACGGCATCGAGACAGTCAAGGGGGCGGCTCAGGAGGACGAAGAGATCGAGCGCTTCCGCCTTAACGCGCGCGCCTACCGCGACGCACGCGTCCAGCAGGGGCGCGTCGAGGCGCGTTTCCTGCCCATTCTCCTGCTCGGCCTGACGCACGCTATCGGCTTTACCCACGCCTTCCTGCTTTTCCGCAGCGGCGCCCTGACCATTGGCGACGTCGTCGCCTACGTCAGCCTGCTGACGCTCTTCAACTTCCCGACGAACGTCTCCCTCATGGCCTATTCGCAGGTAGCCTCGGGCATCGCCAGCGCCCGCCGTATCCTCGAGCTGATCAAGGCCGAGACGGATCTGGACGAAAACGCAGGCGGTTTTGCCGGGGATATGGTCGGCCGCATCCAGTTCGACGGCGTGACTTTCGGCTACGTCGACGGCACAGACGTTATCCGGGACGTCAGCTTTGAGGTCGAGCCGGGCGAGACAGTAGCTTTCGTCGGCCAGACCGGGTCAGGCAAGAGCACGCTGACCAAGCTGATCAACCGTACCTACGACGTGGATCAGGGCCGGGTGCTCGTCGACGGTGTGGACGTTCGCGACTGGGACCTTGCCGCGCTGCGCCGCCAGATTTCCATTATCGAACAGGACATCTTCCTCTTTTCGCGCACCATCGCCGAGAACATTGCCTTTGGCTGCCCGGAGGCAAGCCGCGAAGAGATTATCGCCGCCGCCCAGGCTGCCCAGGCTCACGACTTCATTATGAGCTTTGCCAATGGCTACGAGACCGTCGTCGGCGATCGCGGCGCCACCCTTTCCGGCGGCCAGCGGCAGAGGCTGGCTATTGCCCGCGCCTTCCTCACCGCGCCCAGCATCCTCATCCTCGACGACTCGACCAGCGCGGTAGACAGCGCCACCGAGGACAAGATCCAGCAGGCCATTGCCCGTGTGGCCGAGCGGCAGACGACGCTGCTCATCACCCACCGCCTCTCGCAGATCCGCTGGGCGGATAAGGTCGTCCTCATGCGCAAAGGACGCGTTTTTGCCGTCGGCGATCACGATACGCTCATGCAGGAGCACGCGGCCTACCGCCGGATTTTTGAGCAGTATGGGGATGTGGCCCGCAGCTCAGTCTGACTCGACGCCCATGTCGTCCAGCTGCACGGCCCTCTGCCCTTCGCCCGCGCCGATGGTCAGCCGCCGCGCGCCCAACTCGTAGCGAAAACGCTCTGTCCGGTCGTTGAAAGCCAGCTCTCCCCACACAGCCTCGCCGTCGCGCCCCTGCAGCCGCAGCCGCGCGTCGTGCCAGCGGCACCAGAGGACGAGTGATTTCATCCCTTGCGTTTTCATCGCCTGCGGATTTACCCCCCTATGACCAGCGCTGCCGCTGTACGTCGAAGACGTTTGGCACTCTGTCCAGCCGTTCCAATAGCCATTCCAGCTCGGCCAGATCGGTGATCTCCGCGACCATGTAGATGGTCGTCACGCTGTTGGCCGTCGTCTTCTTGGTCTTGGGCGCGTGAATCTTGCGCCCTTTGAGTACATTGGAGATGTCTTCGATCAGGCCGGGCCGGTGGTAGGCGCGCACGACGATCGGGATGGGGAAGGTCTCGTCCTCGGTGCCCCACTCCACGTCGATAATGCGCTCAAGCTCGGTGATGTGCTCCAGCGTCTTGCAGCTTGCCGCGTGGACCGTAATGCCCTTGCCGCGCGTGATATACCCTTTGATCGGCTCCGGTGGGATCGGGCTGCAGCAGCCGGCGAATTTCGTGTGCAGGCCGCCCATGCCCCGGACCGTCAGCCCCTTAGAAGGCGGGCTCTCGGCTCGTCCGAGCAGAGGCCGCAGCTCGTCGTCTGGCCTCAGCCGCTGTTGCAGTGCGGCAATGGCGCCGCCGATCTGCGTGCTCTGGATATCGCCAAAGCCAATCTTTGCCAGGAACTGGTCTACATCGTCGTGGCGCAGCGCGGTGGCAATGTCGGCAATGGTGTAGACATCGCTCAGCCCCAGCCGCTTTAGCTCGCGTTCCACTATCGCCCGGCCATGCTCGATGTTCTGCTCCCTTTCCTGTTCGCGGAACCAGGAGCGGATCTTGCTGCGCGTGCGCGCGCTGCGCGTATAGCCGAGGTTCTCGTTCATCCAATCCCGGCTGGGCCCGCCACGGCTCGCCGTCATGATCTCCACCCGGTCGCCCGACTTGAGCTGGTAATCCAGGCTGACCATCTTACCGTTGACCTTGGCGCCCCGGCAGCGGTGGCCCACTTCCGTGTGGATTTGGTAGGCGAAATCAACCGGCGTAGCGCCGGCCGGAAGATCGATGACGTCACCACGCGGCGTGAAGACGTAGATGCGTTCTTCCAGAAACTCCTGTTCCAGCTGCGCGCTATCGCCGTTTTCATTGGCCTCGCGCAGGGTTTGCAGGAGCTGGCGGAACCAGTGGATGCGCTTGACGTCGGTAGCGGACGGATTGCCGTTGCCTTCCTTATAGACCCAGTGGGCGGCAATACCCAGCTCCGCTTCCTTATCCATCTCGTCGGTGCGGATCTGGACCTCCAATGTCTGCCCGTCTTCGTCCATCACCGCCGTGTGCAGTGACTTGTAGCCGTTGGGCTTCGGCGCGGCGATGTAGTCGTCGAACTCCTGGGCGATCGGCTTCCACAGGCTATGCACCACGCCAAGCACCTGGTAGCAGAGATTGCGTGCTTCTTCGTCGCGCTTGCGCCGGTTCTGGTCGTTGGCGCTGGCGTGGTCGGTGTGCAGCACGACGCGCAGGGCGTAGATGTCGTAGATCTGGTCGAGGGTGACCCCCTTGCGCTCCATCTTGCGGTGGATGGAGTAGATGTGCTTCGGGCGGCCAAAAACCGTTCCCCGATAGCCCATGCTGTCGATACTGGCCTGGAGCCTGGCGGCGGCAGCATCAATCTTCTGCTGGCGCTGCGCCCTCCGTTCGTCAAGCTGTGCGGCGATCTGCTTGTAGCGCTCCGGCTGCAGATAGCGAAAGGCCAGATCTTCCAGCTCCCACTTGAGCTGCCAGATACCCAGCCGGTTCGCCAGGGGCGCGTAGATCTGCTGCACCTCCAGCGCCAGCTCGTGGCGTTTCTGTGGCGGTAGCGCGGAAGCCTTGCGCAGCTCCTGCAGACAGTCGGCAAGCTGGACGAGGATGACGCGCACGTCCTGTTCGATCATCGCCAGGATCGCCCGACGGATCTTCTCCAGCTTATCGGCGTCGCCTTCCTGGGCATGCTGGCGGTGGTGGCTGTCCTCGGCAAAGGCGCGCAGATTCTGGAAGCTGCTCACCAGGTTGCCGACGCGGGGGCCAAAGCGCTGGTAGAGATCGGCTTCACTCAAACCGCTCTCCTGCTCCAGTGCATCGTGGAGCAGGGCGCCGACTATGGTATGGTCGTTTATCTCCAGCCGGGCAATGATCAGGGCCACGGCGAGGTTATGCTGCAGACAACTCTCACCAGAGGCGCGCCGGCACGGCCCGTAGCTATCGGCGACGAGCTTTGCCGCCTCCCGGATCTGTCGCTTCAGCTCCTCGGGAGTTCCTTTAGGCAGCGCCTGAATCAATTCTTCGAGCGTAATGGGAGAGGTCTTCGCCATATACCATCATTATTGTAAAAGCCAGACACCCTGGCAAGATACCTAAGTCCCCCTTAACCATCCGGCGCAAAAAAGGCGCCCTCGCCGAGGACGCCTTTCCGCTTTAGCCGGTTAAGGTTCTCGCGGATCGGTCAGGACTGACCTTCGAGGCGATCCCCGGCCTCGTCGGCGGCGTCCTCGACAGACTCGGCGACGTCTTCGGTTGCCTGCTCTGCCTTCTCCTCGACCTGGTCAATGGTCTCGACAGTCGTTTCCTCAGCCGCCTCTACCTTGTCTTTAGCCTGTTCGGCCATCTCGTCGATGGTCTCATCAGCCTCTTTGGCGGCCTTGCGGGTCTCGCGCCGCAAAGCGCCGGCGGCGCCGCCTACCTTGCTCTGCGCCGTCTCCAGCGTGTCGGTGACCTTCTCCTTACCCTGGTCCAGCGCGCTGGCGACGTTGGAGCGCACGTCATCAACGCGCGCTTTGCCTTCGTCCAGCACGATGCGTGCCTGTTCCTGGACCTGCCCGGCCGTTTCCTCTACCTTCTGTCTCGCCTCGCCGGCGACCTGCCCGGCCTGCAGGCGATATTCCTGCAGGCGCTGCTCGCCTGTCCGCCGCAGCTCTTCACCGCGTGCGGCAATTTCCGCGCGGGTGGCTGCACCCGATTGTGGCGCCATAATCAACGCTGCCGCCGCGCCGATCAGCCCGCCGATGACAAATCCTGCCAGAAAGGCCCCCGTCTCGCTTCCATTGCTGTCACTCATGCCAATCCTCCTCTGCACTCAGCTTCTTATTCGTCTAGTCTGTCGAGGTTGCGGCGCGGGTCGCCAAATAAGACCTGTAATCCTTTACGCACGCCGGCCACGTAGGCAGTGGCCTTCGTCACCGGTCGCACCACGTTCTGGCCGACGAAGGTTGTCGTTCCCCTGACCATGCCCACAGTCTCGTTCGTCTTCTCCAGAATCGGCTTGATCTCGAACTCGAGCATGTTCACCAGCCGGACGAGCATAATCAGCATGATAACCAGGATCAGGCCAAAGAGACAGGCCTGCAGGGCCAGGGCAATGATGGCAATATCCCGAATGGCTTCCACGGCTGCCGGGTGGTTGTTTGCCGCCCACAGGATAAACCAGACCAGCAGCGCCAGAAGGGCAATGCCGATTACGACGCCGACGACGACCTGCCACGTCTTCACAGGACCGCCGTTATTTGTCTGTTCTCGTTCTGTAACGGATGGCGCTGGCCGTGGTGCGATCGGGGCTTCAGTACTCATGGCTTGTCCTTGTCTATGAACTACTCTGCGTCAACCACCAGCTGGCAACCAGCGCGATCCAGGCGCCCACGCTTGCGCTGAAGAGGTAGACGGCGCCCAGCTTAAGTATATCGATGTTTAACAGATCACCCAAGAGGTGCCCGATGGCAAATCCGGCCCAGGCTGCCAGCACATAAAGCAATATGCGGCGCGCCGGCCCGCCCAGCAAGAGGTGAAATGCGGCCCCATAGGCCGTCGCCAGCAAAAAACCCAGAACGAGTCCTGACGCCAGACCTGTCATCACGCTGTCTCCTCCACCAGAGAATTGTCCCTGACCGGCTCTACCTCCAGTTCCGTAATCGTTGTGCTGTCGGCAATCAGCCCGCCACCGATGACCTCGTCGCCGTCGTAAAAGACGGCGGCCTGTCCTGGCGTTGCCCCATAGACGTGGGCGTCGAACACCACACGGGCGCCACCGCCGGGCAGGGGCGCCACCGTTGCCGGGGCTGCGGGCGCCTTATAGCGTACCTTGACGCCGCCGGACACCGGTCCGGCCGGCGGCCCTCCGGCAACCCAGTTGACGCCCCGCACCAGCAGCGTTGTCTGGCCCAGCTCTTCGCGGGTGCCGACCACGAGTGTGTTCCGCTCGGCGTCCTTACGCAGCACAAAAAGCGGCTCGCCTGCGCTGATCCCCAGCCCTTTACGCTGGCCGATTGTATAGAAGGGCAGCCCTTCGTGCTCACCCAGCAGGTCGCCCGCGCTGCTCACGATGGGGCCCGGCCGGATCGCCTGCGGCGCATACTCGGCCAGGAAGCGGCGGTAGTCGCCATCGCCCAGGAAGCAGAGGTCCATGCTCTCGCTCTTTCGGGCGACGGGCAGGCCAAGCTCCGCGGCGATCTGCCGCACCTCCGTCTTGGTGTAGCGGCCCACGGGGAAAAGCACCTGAGCCAGCTCTTCCTGGCCCAGAACGTGCAACACGTAGGATTGATCCTTGCCGTCGTCTACCGCCTTCAGCAAGCGGTAGCCGCCCTGGCCCCCGGCTGCCATTTCCACCCGCGCGTAATGGCCGGTTGCCAGGTAATCGGCGCCCAGCGCGCGGGCGCGGTCCAGCAGGTAGCCGAAGCGGATCTCGCGGTTGCACTCCACACAGGGATTCGGCGTGCGGCCCAGGGCGTGCTGGTCGATGTAGAACTGGACGATGCGCCGCCGGAAGTAATCCTTCACGTCCACGACGTAGAACGGGATCGCCAGCGCGTCGGCTACCCGGCGGGCGTCGGCCAGCTGGTCCGGCGTGCAGCAACGGTTCATCGGCGCGCCAGGCCCCTGGCCCGGCTCGCTCCAGAGCCGCATCATCATGCCCACAACCTCGTAGCCCTCCTGCTTGAGCAGGGCTGCGGCAACCGAGCTATCTACGCCGCCGCTCATAGCCACGACGACTGTGGGCCTGCTCTTTTCCACACTCTTCTGCACGTCAGTCACCAGCGCGTTTTATCCTTTCGCCACAAACGGTCATTCCCGGCACAGGCCGATTCAACCGACCTATTATACCTGCATGACGTTAACAAAGGCTTGGAGAGCAACTCAGGCGTACTGTCGCTGGAACTGCTGTAGCGTGCGCACCGCTTCCGGCAGCACAGCCAGCACTCGCTCCACGTCGGCCATCGTGTTCTGGCGACCGACCGTGAGCCGCAGACCACCGCCGGTCCACTGCTCGTCCAGGCCGAGCGCTTCCAGGACCGGCGAGGGCAGAGGATTACCTGTCGTACAGGCCGAGCCGCTGCTCGCGCCAATGCCGGCCATGTCCAGCTGGATAAGCAGGTCGTTGCCGCTGATATCCCGGAAGGCAAAACTGGCATTATGGGGCAGCCGTTCGGTCGGATGGCCGGTGAGCACGGCGTCGCCGGGCAATGCCTCCAGCACACCCGCGATGAGCCGGTCGCGCAGAGCCTCGTAGTGGCGCACGTTCTCCTCCAGCTCGGCCATCGCCAGCTCGAGGGCTTTCGCCGCGCCTACGGCGTAGGGCACGTTCTCGGTTCCGGCGCGCCGGCCTCGCTCCTGGCTGCCGCCTGTCTGTGCCGGCAACAGCTCGACGCCGCGCCGTACGTAGAGAAAGCCAAATCCCTTGGGGCCGTAAAACTTGTGGGGCGCAAAACTGGCCAGATCCAGCGGCAGCTCGCGCATATTCCAGCGGCGTACCGCTGCAGCCTGGATCACGTCGCTATGGAACAGGATGCCGCGCTCGCGAGCCAGCGCGCCGATCTGGGCGATGGGCTGCAGCGTGCCGATCTCGTTGTTCGCCGCCATCACGCTGATCAGCACCGTCTCCGGCTGGATTGCCGCCGCTACGTTGTCTACGCTGACCCGGCCGGTCTGGTCCACTGGCAATACGGTAAGGGCGATGCTGTCCTCGGCTTCGAGCTGGTGGGCTGTCTCCAGCACAGCCTTGTGCTCGATCGCCGTGGTGATCAGGTGGTTGCCCCGGCCGGCAGCCCGGGCCGCGCCCATCACGCCGCGCAGCGCCAGATTGTCCGCCTCGGAGCCTGCGCCCGTGAAGACGATCTCCTCCGGCTCGGCCTCCAGCAGCGCGGCGATACGCCGCCGGGCGTCGCTCAGCGCTTCCTGCGCGCGGCGGCCCAGCTGGTGCACCGACGACGGGTTGCCGTACTGCTCGGTCCAGTAGGGCTGCATCGCCTCGACAACACGGGGATCGACCGGCGTGGTCGCCCCATGATCCATATAAATGAACTCGCTCATCTTTATCTCCAGGTAGCTCCCGAGGGCGGCAATGCTCAGGCGATGGTGCAGGGCTTATTCATTAGACGCGGGCAGGCGAACCGTAAAGGTTGTTCCTTCGCCTTCCACGCTCTCGACGTCAATTGTGCCGTTGTGTTTGACGACCGCTTCCTTGACCATATATAGCCCCAGGCCGGAGCCGGCAATCCCCCGTTCGACGGCCGACTGCGCGCGGTAGAAGCGCTTGAAGAGATTTGGCTTCGCTGCCTCGGGCACGCCGATGCCTTCATCGCGCACGACCACCTCGACCGTGCCGTTCTCGACCCTGGCCTCGACGCGCACCATGCCCGACATGGTGAACTTGACCGCATTTTCGACCAGGTTCTTGAAGACGGAGTAGATCATCTCCTCGTTGCCCACAATCGGCGGCAGGGCAGGAGGGATGCGCTGGCTGAAGGTCAGCCCTTTGTCCATGGCGCGGTCGGCCAGCGGCGGCAGGATGTCGTCAAAGACGAGATTCAGATTGACCAGCTCGGCGCTGCGCTGCAGCTCGCGCGCCTCCAGCTTCGCCAGCTGCAGCATTTGCCGCACCATGCGCTGTAGCCGGTCGCTCTCGCGCTCGATAACGCCCAGGAAGCGGTCCTCTTTGGCCTTGTCGCCGTGCGCCTTGCCCTCGCGCAGCAGCCGGGCGTACATCAGGATGGTCGCCAGTGGCGTGCGCAGCTCGTGGACGATGTTATGGAAGAAGTCGTCGCGCATGCGCTCGACCTCGCGGATCTGGCGCAGATCGCTGAACGTCACGATCATCTCTTCCAGCTCGCCGGCCTCATTCTTGATCGAAGCGCCGCTGATGAGCACGGGCACCCGCTGCCCGTCTGGGTGGATGAGGTCGCAGGCAATCTGCGGGAAATCGCCGGTCGCATGGCGCACCCGCTCCATAAAGGCTTCCAGCGTCTCGCTTGTCTCGACGTTAATGACCTCGTGGGCCCACTGCCCCTGCAGGGCGTCACCATCTTCTGTGCCCAACAGCGTCAGCAGGGATTCGTTCGTTGCCGTCACCCGGCCCTCGGCGTTGACCGTCAGCAACCCTTCGGACATGCTGGCAAATATCGTCTCCACGCGCCGCTTCTCGGCCAACACGTCCCCATGCAGGCGGGCGTTCTCGATGGCTGCCGCCAGGGGGCTGGCAATGGCCTGCAGCAAGCGCAGGTCGCTCTCGTGAAAATTGCCGATGCGCTTATTGATCGCTTCGAGCACGCCGATGACCCGTTGCTCGACCTTCAGAGGCACACAGAGAATGGAATGGGTGCGAAAGCCGGAATTCTGGTCAATGCCCGCGTAAAAGCGCTGGTCTCTGTAAACGTTGTTGACGATAAGCGGCTCGCCCGTCTGCGCCACCTGCCCGGCGATACCCTGTCCGGACCTGAGCCGGATCGGCGGCAAATCAGCGAACATCGGGCCGAGAAGCGATTCTACGAAGATGATATCTTCGCTGACCGGCTCGACCAGGCCGATGGAGACGGCTTCCACGTTAAGCGTGCGCCGCACGGGATCGGTGAGCTGGCTGAAGATATTCTCCATGCTCAGCGTCGCCGTTAGCGAATAGGTCAGGTCATAGACGATGTCGAACTCGACCTGCTGCCGGTCACGTTCGTGCCGCAGGAAAGCCCGGTCCAGATAGGTGGTGATGTGCATCGCCAGCGGACCCACGCTCTCTAGGTTGACCGTCTTCCCTTCCGGCGGATCGAGCAGGCAGAGGACGCCAGCCGGTACGAGATCGTCGGCGCGGCGAGGGTAGGGCAAGGGCACGGCCAGTACCGCATCGCGGGCCAGCAGCCAGAGATCGCTGCCCAGCACCACATCGGCCGGCAGACCAAACTTCTCCAGATAGGCCGGCTCATTGCCGTCGATGACCTGGGCGAAGGAGCGCTCGCTGCCCTCCCAACGGGTCTGCTGCAGGGCGCCAATGGGGTCGCAGATCCAGACGTCGTAGTACTGGCGCAGCGGGCCGCTCAGGGCCACAACCGTCTTGACCCCGGTGTAGACGGCTATCTCATAGGCAACTGAGGCGCAGACGCCGTGGGCGTCGAAGATGGGTGACAGCTCGGAAGCCAGCCGTTCCCATAGTACATGTATATCGTTGGCCTGGGCCCACAAATCCTGTTCTTCCATTGTGGACGATTTATAGCTGCGGGACGGCTTGTTGGCAACCTCCGCGCTGCTCCCACGGCCGGCCGCCGGAGCCCACTCGCCTCCGGCGACGGGCCGCCTCCCTCTGGCTCAAACACAGGCGTGGGCCGGCTGCGCGGCGCCCTAGTTGCGAAATCGAGGCGCGTTTTGTATGATCATCGGTAGAGTCGAAATGGCGCGCTGGCGGGCGGGAGTCAATAGCGCGCCGCTCCAGACATTATAGCCATCCAATTGTGCCGGCCCTGGCGCTAAAAAGGAGTAGACCATGAGTTTCATCGAATCTGTGTTTGCCCGCGAGGTGCTTGATTCCCGGGGCAATCCCACTGTAGAAGTAGACGTCTCCCTGGCAAATGGCGGCTTTGGCCGGGCTATCGTGCCTTCCGGCGCTTCTACCGGAGCCCACGAGGCCTGGGAAAAACGGGACACTGAAGATAAACGCTACGGCGGCAAGGGCGTCTTGCAGGCCGTCGAAGCGGTTAACGGGGAAATCGAACAAGCCCTTCTGGGGCTGGACGCCCTGGATCAGGTGGCCATCGACAAGCTAATGATTGACCTCGACGGCACCGAGAATAAGGAGCGATTCGGGGCCAATGCTATTCTCGGGGTCTCCATGGCCGTCGCCAAAGCCGCAGCCGACGGGTTGCGTGTTCCCCTCTACCAGTACATCGGAGGTCCGACGGCCCGTATGCTGCCCGTGCCGATGATGAACATCATGAACGGCGGCAAACACGCTGCAGGCTCCACCGACCTGCAGGAATTCATGATCATGCCCGTGGGCGCCGAGACTTTCCGGGAAGGTCTGCGCTGGGGGGTGGAGATCTACCACAGCCTGAAAAAGGTGCTCTCCGGCAAAGGTCACAGCACGACGGTTGGCGACGAGGGAGGTTTTGCGCCGCGCCTCTCGGCCAACCGGGAAGCGTTCGAGCTGATCCTCGAGGCCATCGAGAAAGCCGGCTACAAACCCGGCGAGCAGATCATGCTGGCGATGGATGCCGCAGCCACCGAGATTTACGAAGACGGCAAGTACCATCTCAAGACCGAAGGCAAGACGCTGAGCGGCGCAGAGATGGTCGATTTCTACGCCGAGTGGGTTGACAAATACCCGATCATTTCCATTGAGG
This sequence comes from Chloroflexota bacterium, assembly GCA_012515125.1. Lineage (GTDB taxonomy): Bacteria > Chloroflexota > Anaerolineae > Promineifilales > Promineifilaceae > JAAYYY01. Next base: position 34,608 of record JAAYYY010000038.1, on the reverse strand, counting down.
ATGGTCTGAGCGAAGACGACTGGGAGAGCTGGGCGCTGATGATGGAACGGCTGGGCGACCGGGTGCAGATTGTCGGCGACGACCTGCTCGTGACCAACGTCCGGCGCATTGAGAAAGGCTTTGAACGCCGCGCCGCCAACAGCCTTCTGGTGAAGGTGAACCAGATTGGCACGATAACCGAGGCCATCGACGCCGTCAATCTCGTCCAGCGCCACGGCTGGACCGCCGTCGTCAGCCATCGCAGTGGTGAGACCGAGGACAATACGATTGCCGATCTCGCCGTCGCCCTCAACGCCGGGCAGATCAAGACCGGCGCGCCGGCCCGCACAGACCGTGTCGCCAAGTACAACCAGCTCCTGCGCATCGAAGAAGACTTGCGCGGCACCGGTGTTTTTGCCGGCCGGGCTGCCTTTTACAACCTGAAGCGCTAGCCGCGCTAGCCGCGCCAGCCACACCGACCGCGACGGTCGCGCCGGTAGCTTCCTGCCGGTGTGTTGATAATGAGGGCGACACTCCCGCGCTATAACGGCGCAGGTGGGTCGTCCTCGTCTGTTCTGTGGAGCCAATGAAGCTCATAGCGTACATGTGTCCCGGTTTGTATCCCTGAGCTATGGGCAGTTGGGCCTGTGTTGGTTATGGTTGACTTTATTCCGGGCCGGGAGCTGAGTAAGTAGAGGGTAAGTGTGATGTTTGAACGAATATTGCTCCCGTTGGACGGCTCGACCCTCGCCGAATGTGTTCTGCCCCATGCCGTTGCGCTGTCGCGGGCGACGAATGCCCAGCTCGTGCTCCTTCACGTGGTCGAGCCCGTGCCGGAACAGGGGCCGATGGCTACCGACCCCCTCCACTGGCACCTGCTGAAGGCGGAGACAAGGGCCTATCTCGACGAAATCAGCGAGCGGCTGCGCCGTGTCGGTCTCGCGGTTGAAGGGGTGCAGCTGGAGGGCCCAGCTGCCGAACGGATCATCGAATATGCCCGCGAGAATGAGGTTGATCTGATCTTGCTCAGCAGCCACGGCCGCAGCGGTCTGACCGGCTGGAACGTGAGCAGTGTGGTCCAGAAGGTCATCCTGCGCATCAACCGCTCGGTCATGATTATTCGCGCCTATGAAGCCGGGGAAGCCGACCTGGAATCACTCACCTACCGGCGCATCTTGGTGCCCCTCGACGGCTCGCGACGCGCAGAATTTGTGCTGCCCGTCGTCTCGGCGCTGGCCCGCTATGGAAACGCCGAGGTGATGCTGGCTACCGCCGTCACCCGGCCCGAGATGCCGCGCCGCACGCCCCTGAGCGACGAGGACGCCGAACTGGTCGAGAAAGTTGTTGCCCGCAACCGCGAAGAGGCAGAGAAGTATCACGCACAGCTGGGCTCGTGGCTGACGACCGACAAAGTCTCCAGCCATCTGCTCGTCGGCGACAGCGCCATCAGCCTCCTGCACGGGCTGGCAGTCGAACAATCGGTTGACCTTGTTGTGCTGAGCGCCCACGGTTACTCTGGGGATGTGCACCGCCCCTACGGCAGCCGGGTCACGAGCTTCATCGTCTATGGCAGCACCCCTTTGCTGATCATACAGGATCTACCGGCAGACATGATCGAGTCGTCGCAGGCTGAGATGATCACGACACAGACGCTTGTTTCCGAACGTGTTCAGGGAGGACCAGCCAGTATCTATGCTCGAACGAACGAGTGAGGCGCCGCCTACCGGCGAGATGACCCACGCAGTCCTTTCGTTGCGAGAGACCGCGCGTGAACTTGCTCGCCGCCATCAGGTCACCGACCACGCAGCGACCGAGACGCTGGCGCCTTTCTTCCGGCGCATTGGCGCACACGTCAGACTGCTCGGCGAGGTACGCGACAGCTATCGCCAGCTCAGCCAGGAGAGGCTGGCCCTCTCTTACCCGGCCGAGTGGCTGCTTGATAACTACTACGTTCTCGTCCGCACCGCCCGCCAGGTAGAGGAAACTCTCCCGCAATCGTACTACCGGCAGCTTCCGAAGCTGCGCACGGGCGATGATCTGAACCATCTCCCGCGCATCTACGACATGGCCCGGGTACTCGCCCTGCGTGAGAATGCCCAGATAGAGCTGCAGGAGATTGTCGCCTTCGTGGGAGCCTATCAGGAAGTGCAGCCCCTGACTATGGGCGAGCTATGGGCCTTCCCGATCATGCTGAACGTCGTCCTCCTCGAGTCGGTCCTCCAGGCTTCCGGGCGGCTGACAGAGGTGCCGGAGGCGGCCGGGGGGCCTGCTTTCTCCCGGTTGCAATACAGCATCGCGGACGGGGAAGTCGTCGCCGCAGCGATACCGACGCTGCACCGACTCAGCCGTATTGCCTGGCGTGACTTTTTCGAGGAGTTATCCGTTGTCGAGAAGATCCTTGAGGAGGATCCGGCCGGGCTTTTTGCGCGGATGACCTTCTCCACGCGCGACCGGTATCGCAAAGTGGTCGAGACTCTGGCCCTGCACACAGCGCACTCGGAGGCAGACGTCGCCCGCCGGGCGATTGCCCTGGCCCAGGAGGGCGCTCCCGGTGACGGCCACTTGCTTGCCGGCCCGTGGTCGGGCATTCGCCTGCCGCCAACCGCCCATGTTGGCTACTATCTACTGGCGGAGGGCCGCACGCAGCTTGAGGCGGCGCTTGGCTACCGGCCCAATGCGCGGGAACGGCTGCGGCGCTGGGCCTACGCGCATCCTACCTTCGTCTACCTGGGCTCGATCTTCGCCCTGACCCTCCTCATAACCGGGCTGCTGGTCGCCTATGCTGCCAGTGCGACGGAACAGACCTATCTGCGGCTGCTTGCCCTGCTCTTTTCGCTTTTCCCGGCCACGGCCGTCAGCGTCAGCGTCGTCAACTGGCTTGTGACGAATCTGGTCCCCCCACGCATCCTGCCCAAGCTTGACTTCTCCGAAGGCGTGCCGGAGCTGAGCCGGACGCTGGTGGTTATCCCGGCGATGCTCACCAGCGAGGCGGAGGTGCGTTCGCTAATCGGCCAGTTGGAGCGCCACTATCTGGGCAACGCCGACCCCCACATCGGCTTTGCGCTGCTGACCGACTTCGCCGACGCGCCGGAGGAGGTGATGCCAGAGGATGAGTCACTGCTGCAGCTTGTCCGGCAGCGCATCGCCGAATTGAATGCAGCCTACCCTGGGCAGCCGTTCTTCGTGTTGCATCGTCGCCGTCTCTGGAATCCGCAGGAGGGCGTGTGGATGGGCTGGGAACGCAAGCGGGGCAAGCTCCACGAGCTAAACCGGCTGCTGCGCAGCGCCACCGATACCACCTTTCTGCTCCAGGAGGGCAATCTTGACGTTCTCACCGGAGTTCGCTATGTGATCACGCTCGACGCCGATACCATTCTCCCACGCGGTGCGGCAGCGCGTATGGCCGGCGCGCTGGCGCACCCGCTCAATCAGGCGCGGTTCGATCCGGTTACAGGACAGGTGACGACGGGCTACACCGTGCTGCAGCCACGTACCGAAATCCAGCCGATGAGCGCAAACCAGTCGCTCTTCACTCGCGTTTTTGCCGGCGACACCGGCATCGACCTCTACAGCCGCGCCGTCTCAGACGTGTATCAGGACCTATTTGGCGAAGGTATTTTCGTCGGCAAAGGGATTTACGACGTAGACGCCTTTGAAAGGAGCCTGTTTGACCGGGTGCCGGAGAACACGCTGCTCAGCCACGACCTCTTCGAGGGTATTCACGGGCGGGCGGCGCTGGTCAGCGACATTGTCCTCTATGAGGATTACCCGCCCCACTACCTCGTGCAGGTGCGCCGCAACCATCGCTGGATCCGGGGCGACTGGCAGTTGCTTCCGTGGCTACTACCGTGGGTACCCTCCGCCAGCGGACAGCGGCTGCGGAATCCGCTCTCTGTTATTGACTGCTGGAAGATCGTCGATAACCTGCGCCGCAGCCTTCATTCATCGGCGCTTCTGCTCCTGTTTATTGCCGGTTGGACGGTGCTCCCTGGCTCGCCGGCCTTCTGGACACTGCTGGGCCTGCTCACGCCGGGTGTGAACCTCGTAACGACCCTACTTGGCGGGCTTGCCGGCCTGGCAGGCGGTGGCAGCCTCATGGGGGTACTGCGCTCCCTGCGCGACAGCGCCGTGCGCTGGCTGCTCTTCCTGGCTTTCGTGCCCTACGAGGCCCTGCTGAACCTGGACGCCATTCTGACGACGCTGCGACGGCTGCTGGTCACGCGCAAGCACCTGCTGCAGTGGACGACGGCGGCGCACACCGTCCGCCTCTTCGGCGAGGACGTCAGCCCGATCGTTACCTGGCGCACCATGATCTCCGCGCTGCTGATGTCGGTCTGGGCCGGCGTGCTCGTCTATGGGGCGCGTCCGGCGGCCCTGCCAATCGCCCTGCCGCTGCTCGTCGTCTGGCTTTTCTCGCCGCAGTTCGCCTATGCGATCAGCCGCCCCTACCGCCGGCGGCTGCCCGCCCTGACGGCAGACGAGCAGCGACGCCTGCGCCGTCTGGCCCGGCGCACCTGGTTTTTTTACGAGTGGTTCGTAGGGCCGGACGATCACTGGCTTCCGCCCGATCATTTCCAGGAAGATCCGCGTGGCGTCGTCGCCCGGCGCACCTCGCCGACCAACATCGGCCTCTACTTGCTGTCGGCGCTTGCAGCGAACGATTTCGGCTATATCGATCCGCTGAGCTTCACCCTGCGCCTGCACTCCGCCTTCGACACACTGGCCCGCCTGGAGCGCTACCGGGGTCACTTCATCAACTGGATCGATACCGCTACGCTTACACCGCTGCCGCCGCGCTACGTTTCCACCGTGGACAGCGGGAACCTGGCAGCCTGCTTCCTTGTCCTGCGCCAGGCATGCCTGCAGATGCCCCATCAGCCGGCATGGCGGTGGGTTCGCTGGCAGGGCCTGCTCGACAGCGTAGACCTGCTGCGCGACACCCTTACCGGGCAGGCGCGCGAACCCACGTTGGCCCAGCCTCTACTCGATCATCTGGACATGATCACCGCCGAAGTATTGGCCCACGAGGACAATGCACCTGAGTGGTACTCGCTTTTCCGCCGCCTGCAGGAGCAGTGGCTACCGGCGCTCGGCTCCTTGCTTGTCGAGCTCGTCGAGGAGGGGGACCACGACGTGCCCGCGCACGTACTCCAGGATTGCCGCCTCTTTGCCGAGCGGGTGAACGAACACGCCGCAGCTTTGCAGCGCGAGATTGACCTGCTCCTGCCCTGGATGGCGCCCATGCACGATCCGCCGGCCCCACTACAGCAGCTTGAGGATTCCTCGGCGGCAGGAGAGGCCTGGCGTGAGCTCAAAGATGCGTTGCTGGCCCGGCCGGCGCGCGACTCAGTTCAGGCGGTCGCCAGACGTGCTGCAAACGCGCTGCAGACACTCCAGAGAGAGATGGCGCACGACGGGGCAGTCGCCGGCTGGCTCGACGCACTGGCGACGAAGCTGCTCGACGCACGCCTGGCTGCAAACGCTTTCTCTGCCGGCTTCATCAGACTGGCGCAGCAGGCCGAAACCTTTCTGCGGGAAATGGATTTTTCCTTTCTTTACGACAACCAGCGCCATCTCTTCCACATTGGCTTTAACCTCGACGCGGGGCGCCTGGACCAGAACTACTACGACCTTCTGGCGTCAGAGGCGCGGATCACCAGCCTGCTCGCCATTGCCAAGTATGACGTACCCAGCAAGCACTGGATCCATCTCTCCCGGCCGGTAACCGCCCTGGACGGCGGTTTCGCGCTGCTGTCGTGGAGCGGCACCATATTCGAGTATCTGATGCCTCCCCTCTTCTTGCGCCGCTACGACGGCACGCTGCTCGCCCACAGCGAGCAGGTTGCCATCGAGCAGCAGATCGCGTACGGGCGGCAGCGTGGCGTGCCATGGGGCATTTCCGAGTCGGGCTTCTTCACTTTCGACGCGGCGATGAATTACCAGTACCGGGCATTCGGAGTGCCCGGCCTGGGACTTAAGCGGGGTCTGGCCGAAGACCTGGTCGTCGCTCCCTATGCTTCGCTGCTGGCCCTGCCCATCAGACCTAAGGCCGTCCTCGACAACATGGACGCACTGGATCGCCTGGGCATGCTGGGCCGCTACGGCTATTACGAAGCGGTGGACTTCACCGAATCGCGCCTGCGCCTTTCGCAGGAGAAGGCAATTGTGCGCTCCTACATGGCCCACCACCAGGGCATGATCCTGCTGGCGATCGCTAACACGCTGCTGGACGACGCGATGGTTTCTCGCTTCCACAGCGACCCGCGCGTTCGCAGCGTCGAGCTGCTGCTCCAGGAGCAGGTGCCGCAGGCTGCTACACTGGAATACGAGGCTGACGAACTGGCTATCGACGCCACGGACGAGGAACAGGCCCTCAATTTCCAGCCCTGGGCTGTGCCCTGGCACTCGCCGTTCCCCCTCGTCCACTATCTCTCCAACGGCCATTACGGCGTGCTCTTTACCAATGGGGGCGGTGGCTACAGCCACTGGAATAACCTGATGTTGACCCGCTGGCGCGCGGATACGACGCGTGACCACTGGGGCCAGTGGGTCTATCTACAGGATGAAGATAGCGGCGCCATCTGGTCGGCCGGCATCCAGCCGACAGGCGTCTTCCCCGAACGGCCTGGCACTCAGTCCGAGATACTCTTCCACCCGCACATGGTCGAGCTGCGCCGCCATGACAATGAGGTGATGCTGCAGATGGAGATCATCGTCGCCCCGCAGGAGGACGTCGAGATCCGCCGGATCACGCTGGACAACGAAAGCGAACGCTCGCGCAAGCTGCGCCTCACCAGTTATGCCGAAGTTGCTCTGGCCGACGCGGCAACCGATTGGCGCCATCAGGCTTTTGCCAAGCTCTTTGTCGAAAGCGAATATCTCCCGCAATACAACGCGCTGCTCTTCCACCGCCGCCCGCGCTCGGCTGATGAGAAACCCGCCTACATGGCCCATATGCTGGTGCTCGCCGGGGAACAGACCAGTCCGGGCCCGCATGAGAGTGACCGCGCCCGTTTCCTCGGCCGGGGGCAGACCGCACGCGAGCCCGAGGCGCTGCTTGGCGACAATTGGCTGACAGGCACGACCGGACCGACACTCGACCCCGTCATGTCTCTCGGCCGGCGGCTGGCGCTGCTCCCGCGCCAGCGCACGCAGATCCTGCTCGTTACGGCGGCGGCGGAGTCGCGCTCTGCCCTGCTCGACCTGCTGGCTCGTTATCGCAGCCAGGCAGTCGTCGATCGCGCCTTTGTCCAGGCCCGCGCCCACGCCGAGCGCCAGCTTCGCCGCCTGGAGTTCGACTCGACCCTGCTGCAGCAGGGTCAGCGGATGCTCTCCCTTCTGCTTTATCCCCACCGGGCCAAGCACGCCCCGGCCGAGACGCTGGATGCGAACGTAAAGGGCCAGCAGGGCTTGTGGACCTATGGCATTTCGGGCGACCATCCTATCCTGCTCGTTCGTCTCAGCAGCGAGGAGCAGCTTGGCCTGCTCCAGACTCTCGTCCGCTTCCACAGCTATTGGCAGCGGCGTGGGCGCCCAGTCGCCCTTGTCATCCTGAACGCGGAGCCTTCGGGCTATTCTGAAGGACTGCACACGCTAATCCACCGCCTGCTGCACCGGATGGACGCTGTGGGCCGGCTCAACCAGCGCGGCGGTATCTTCGTCCTCAAGGAGGACCATATCCCGTCTCTCGACCGCGACCTGCTGCATTCGGCGGCCCGCGTCATCCTCGACGGCGGCGCTGGAGAGCTGGAAGAGCAGCTCGACGTTCTCGCCGTAATGGAGACGCCGCTGCCGGAGTTCCTGCCCACAGTCGATCCGGCGACACTCGAAGAGATCCCGCCTGTACCGCGGCCGGATGGGCTGCAATTCGATAATGGCTATGGCGGCTTCTCCGATGGCGAGTACATCATCTACCTGCCTCCCGGCGTCCGCACGCCGCTGCCCTGGATCAACGTCGTCGCCAACGAGGAGTTCGGCTTCATCGTCAGCGAGAGCGGCGGCGGCTATACCTGGGCAGTGAACAGCGGCGAGAACCGGCTGACCGCCTGGCGCAACGATCCTGTAACGGACATGCCCTCGGAGGTGCTCTACCTGCGTGACGAGGAAACGGCCGAGGTCTGGACGCCCACACCCCAGCCGGCGCCGGCCCGGGCTCCTTACCTGGTCCACCACGGCGCGGGATACACCTGTTTTGAGCACCACAGTCACGGCCTGGAACAGGAGCTGCGTTTGTTTGTGGCTCCCGACGCGCCGGTGAAGATAGTCGAGCTGCGGCTGACCAACCGGCGCTCGCGCGTTCGCCGGCTCACCGCCACCTTCTATGCCGAGCCGGTGCTGGGCACGGACCGTGTGATCAGCGCGCAGTACATCACGCCCCGCTACGAGCCCGAGCTTCATGCGCTCCTCCTGCGCAACCCGTACAGCGTCGAGTTTACGGGGCGCGTGGCCTTTGTCGCCACCAGTGCGGAGCCGCACGGCCTGACCGCCGATCGCGCCGAGTTTCTGGGTCGCTACGGCTCGCTCCGCCACCCGGCTGCCCTCGGCCGGATCGGCCTGGAGGACCGCGTGACGCCCGGCAGGGATGTCTGCGCCGCCATGCAGATGCACGTGGACCTCGAACCCGGCGAAAGCAAGACGATCTACTTCCTGATCGGTCAGGGAGCCGACGCCGACCACAGCGAACAGCTCCTGCGCCGCTTCCTGGAACCGGACGCAGTCAGCGCCGCCTGGCAGGCCACACGGCAGCTCTGGGATGAGATTCTTGGCGCCGTGCAGGTGGAAACACCTGACCCCGCCATGGACCTTCTGCTCAATCGCTGGCTCCTCTACCAGTCACTGGCCTGCCGTCTGTGGGGCCGCTCGGCTCTCTACCAGTCCAGCGGCGCCTATGGCTTCCGCGACCAGCTACAGGACGTTATGGCGTTGCTGCACAGCCGGCCGGACCTGGCCCGCGAGCATATCATCCGCGCCGCCGCCCACCAGTTTGAAGAGGGCGACGTCCTCCATTGGTGGCATCCGCCTTCGGGTCGTGGCGTGCGCACGCGGATTAGCGACGATCTGCTCTGGCTCCCCTTTGTCACGGCCCATTATGTGGCTGTGACCGGCGACACCAGCGTGCTCGATGAGGAGGCGCCTTTCCTGGAAGCCAAGCCGCTGGAGCCCGGCGAGGAAGATCGCTACAGGGAATACCCGCGCACCGCGCAGAGCTACTCTATCTTCGAGCACTGCCGGCGAGCGCTGCGCCGCGGCTCGACAACGGGCCGGCATGGCCTGCCGCTGATGGGCGGCGGCGACTGGAACGACGGCATGAACCGCGTCGGCATCGATGGGCGCGGGGAGAGCGTCTGGCTGGCCTGGTTCCTCCATGCCACGCTAACTGCCTTTGCCGCTCTCTGTGAGCGCGTTGGCGAAGCGGAGCTGGCAGCCGGTTACCGCAGCCAGGCCGGGCGCCTCAAGGCGGCTATCGAGCGGCACGCCTGGGACGGCGACTGGTATCTGCGGGCCTGGTACGACGATGGCACCCCACTCGGATCGTCGGCCAACCGCGAGTGCCGGATCGACGCCATCGCCCAGTCGTGGGGGGTACTGTCCGGCGCCGCCGATCCTGAGCGCGTCCGGCGCGCCATGCAGTCGGTCGAAGATCACCTGGTGCGTCCGGATGACCGCCTGATCCTGCTCTTTACGCCCCCCTTTGACCGGACGCCGCGGGATCCCGGCTATATTAAGGGCTACCTCCCCGGTATTCGCGAAAACGGTGGGCAGTATACCCACGCCGCCCTCTGGACGATCTGGGCCTACGCCGGGCTGGGCCAGGCCGAGAAGGCTGACGCCCTTTACCGGCTGACCAACCCGATCTACCGCACTGAGACGCAGGAACTGGCCGATCATTACAAGGCCGAGCCCTATGTCATCGCCGCCGACGTCTACGGGGTGCCGCCGCACACCGGACGAGGCGGCTGGACCTGGTACACCGGCTCCAGCGGCTGGATGTACCGGCTGGGCCTGGAAGGCATCCTGGGCATACGGCGCGAGGATGGTCGCTTACGCCTGCGGCCCGCCATTCCGCCGCACTGGCCCGGCTACCGCGTGCGTTATCGCTGCGGCGCTACCACCTACGAGATCACCGTCGAGAATGACCCGTCCGGCAACGCCGTCGTTTCTCTGGAACTGGACGGCGAGCGCCAGGAGGGCGACTCATTCCCGCTGGTTGACGACGGGGGCACACACCGGGTGCGCGTCCGCCTGGGCGAGGCGCAACGGGCTCCCTCCACCGAACCAGAACAGGGATCGTAACCAGAAAAGAAAGACACCTCCCGGCGGTATCCGCTGCCGGGAGGTGTCGCTTGCTGTGCTAAAGGCTGTTTCGGCCTAGTCGCCGCGCTCGGCGACGTACTCCGTGGCCTTTTCCCTGGCCCGCGCAAAGCGGCGCGCCTCGCGCACCAGCTGGCTGGTGTAGCCCCACTCGTTGTCGTACCAGGCGAGTACCTTCACCAGGTTGCCGTCCACGACCTTGGTCATGTTCAGATCGACGATAGAGGCGTGGGCGTCGCCGATAATGTCCGAGGAGACGATGGGATCTTCGGCCACCGCCAGCACCTCCTCGTACTGCTCCGAAGCGGCTTCCTGGCGGAAGATGTTGTTGACTTCCTCTTCCGTCGTGTTCCGCTCCAGCACGAAGGTCAGGTCGGAGACCGAGCCCACGGGCACCGGGCCACGCACAGCGATACCGTCAAACTTGCCCTCGACCGAGGGGAGCGCCTTGGCTGTGGCGATGGCCGCGCCGGTCGTCGTGGGCACGAAGTTTGCTGCGCCGGCCCGTCCGCGATTCCACTTCTTCGACGGCCCATCGACAATGCCCTGCGACGAGGTGTAGGCGTGAATCGTCGTCAGGATCGCCTTTTCGACGCCGAAGTGCCGCTCCATGATTTCCACTACCGGCGTGATGCTGTTAGTCGTGCAGCTCGCGCAGGAGAGGATGTTCTCGTTTGGGTCCACTTTGCTCACACCGTGTACGATAGTGGCCATGTCGTCCTTGGCCGGCGCCGAAAGCAGCACTGTCCGCGCCCCGGCCTCCAGGTGCTTGCGCACGGCATCCACGGTGGTGAAGACGCCGGTCGATTCGATAACCAGCTCGACGCCATTCTCTTCCCAGGGGATTTGCGCCGGATCCTTCTCGTGTGAAACAGGATAGCGCCTGCCGTCTACAACGAGCGTGTCGCCGTCTACTTCGACGGTTCCGGGATAGCGCCCGTAGACCGTGTCATATTTGAGTAGATAAGCCAGATTATCCGTGGGGACCAGGTCGTTAATAGCGCCGACCTCCAGCTCTGGTACTTCCTGGATGATCTTGAAGGCTGCCCGGCCAATCCGGCCAAAACCGTTAATCCCTACTTTCATTGCCATCTTTTGTTCTCCTTCTGAGGTTGAACAAGCCTTGAGTCACTGAGGTATCATACCTTACCTTCATTTGTCTCCAGCTACAAATTCTCCCTCCGGTCCGGCCTCAAAAAGGGCCGTCCAGTTTTCGGGCAATTGGGCCAGGACGTCCCGAATCTCACCGGGTGAGACGGCTTGCTGCAACACGTGAATGACGACACGCGCGTGGTGGACGGCTCCAGGCAGATCCACGCCGGCTCCTTCTCGCTCGGCCACACGCCGGAAGAACTCGTCGAGGTCGTAATCTTCTTTCCGTTTGGCCAAGCGCAGGTAGGCGCCGATGGCGGCCGGGAGCTGGGCTGCCAGCGTCTCCGCCTGGTTGCCGTGCAGGCGCTCGCCGAGCGTCTCCAGCACGGCGGCGACGGCGCGCATCGTCTCTCCCTGCGAAGGAAGGCGCGCGAGATTCTGTACCTGTCCACTGAACTCTTCAAACTGCATGAGATTTCTCCTCTCTAGTTGTGAAAGCTGGGCAAGACCTCCTGCGCGTAGAACTGGAAAAAGCCCTCCTGCTCGTGCCCAATCTGGTGAATGTAGACCTGGTCGAAACCGGCGTCGAGGTATTTCTGAATGCCGTCAATATGCTCCTGAGCATTGGGTCCGACAGGCATATCTTTAGAGGCCTGTTCTTTTGTGACTAACTTCACCGCCTGCTCGAAATGCTCAACCGTGCGCAGCTCGGCGGATAGCTCGCCCGGCAACCCGCTATTCGGCCAGATCTTATAAACGGTCTCGATTGCCTCTTCCTTCGTCGGCGCCCAGCAGACGGTTAGCTGGCCGATGCGCGGCCCTTCGCCGCCCCCGCTACCGTAGGCCTGGACCAACTCTTTCTTCGGAGACGTGGTGATGAAGCCGTCGCCCAGCTCGCCGGCTGCTTCGGCCATCACTTCCCCGCTCGCGGCGACATAGAGGGGTGGGGGGGAATCGGGCACGGTGAAGAGGCGGGCATCCTCGACCGTGTAGAACTCGCCCCAGTAGCTCACGTTTTCGCCCTCCCACAGCAGGCGGATGATCTCGATGGCTTCCTCGAACATATCGAGCCGGACGTCGAAGGGGGGCCAGCGGATTCCCAGAACGTGTTCGTTCAGGTTCTCGCCGGTGCCTACGCCCAGAAAGAAGCGGCCCGGCATCATGGCCGCCGAAGTCGCCGCAGCCTGGGCAATGATCGCCGGGTGAATGCGCATAATCGGGCAGGTTACGCCGGTGCCCAAGCGCAGGGCGTCGGTCGCCTGGGCGATGCCCCCGATGACGCTCCAGACAAACGGGCTATGGCCCTGGGCCGAAACCCAGGGATGGTAGTGATCAGAGATGAGGGCGAAGCGAAAGCCAGATTCCTCCGCGCGTTGGGCGTTGCGCACCAGATCGTTCGGTCCATGTTCTTCGCTGGAAAGCGCGTAGCCAATGTCAGGCATATTGGTTCTCCTATCCTGTGGTTCTGTGTCGTGCCAGTCCGTCGCTGCCGCCTTGCATCGGTTGTCGAAGCCGGTGGAACCGGCTCCTATCCCCCCGCCATCCAGCCGCTCCCGGTCGCGGAGCAGCCCGTGCTCCCTCTGTATAACATGGAAAGACGCCGCCAATCTATGACCCGGTACAGATAACGGGTATAATTTCGCGATACATTTTTCCTGCGCCGGGAGGACGAATGAAGACGATCCTGATCTTGCGCCATGCCAAGTCGAGCTGGGCGTCTGACACGCTCTCCGACCACGAACGCCCGCTCAACAGCCGGGGCGAACGCGACGCACCCCGCATGGGCCGGCTCCTGCGGGATGAGGAGTTGCTACCCGACCTGATCCTCAGCTCCAGCGCCGTCCGGGCCCGCACGACGGCCCGCCTCGTAGCCGAAGCCTGCGGTTACGAGGGTCCCATCGAGCAGTCGCGCGATTTTTATCTGGCCGATGCCTCCACTTTCATAGACGCGCTGAGCCGCCTCTCCGACGACCACAGCCGCGTGCTCGTCGTGGCCCACAATCCCGGACTCGAGGAGCTGCTGGACGAGCTGACCGGCGAAGACGAGAGGCTGCCCACCGCCGCTCTCGCCGTCGTCGCGCTGCCCGTCGAACGCTGGCAGGGGCTGCGGGCCGATGGGCAGGCTCAGCTGATGGCGCTCTGGCGTCCCCGCGAGCTGACCTTCTGAGTTACGCCCCTAAGCGTGCTCGCGACGGGCGGGCCGCTCCTCCGTCGCCCCGTTCCCGCTCTCGTAGAGCCGGGAAAGGCTCTTGTTCTGCGCCGCCCATAGCCCCACCAGGCCAATCTTCAGCTCGTAGAGCACGGCCGCATCGCCGGTGATCTCCCGCATGATCTCCCGCTCGACCAGCCGTGTCAGCCCGGCCGTCACCTCGGCCGGCTCAAAGCGAAAACCGTACTCCTCCAGGTAAAGCACCAAGTCGGCGGGGTGGAAGGGCATGTCGCGGTCCAGCTGATGGGCCACGGCAGCGAGTAGAGCCCGCTCGACGCGCGTGGAGCGCTGCCAGATGTAGGCGAAATGGACCTCGCCAAGCCGGAGCATCTCGTCCAGAGCGGCATTTACGTCGCTTATCGTCACGTAACCGGTCCGCTGTTCGTTGGCCCGCTTGACGAGGGTGTAGCAGACGAGCTGCACGAAATAGGGCTGTCCGGCCGTCACCCGCCAGATTTTGTCGAGGGCGAGGTCGTCGTAGATGATGTGTGGCGCGACCGGCTCGCAAATCAGGCGCGTCGCCGCCTCCTGCGAGAGGAAGCCAATCTGCTTGTAGAGAGCGATGTTGAAGAGGACTGACCAGTAATCGCTGCCCATCTCCTCCAGGCGCTGGGTGCCGACGAAGACGAAACCCAGCCCCTCGCTGTGCTGCATGAGGTGGCGCAGGAAGCTGAAGAAGGTGGGCGGCAGGATCTCGTCGGCGACCAGCTTCTCGAAGACTTCAAACTCGTCGAAGACGAGCAGCAGCGTCGTACCCGGAGGTAGCTTGCCCAGCACCGAGGGCACAAACCGCCGCTGGAACTCCCCGGCCGGGTCGTCGCGCCAGTCAGCCGGCGGCGGTACCGTTACGTCGTATCCTCGGCTAAGCAGGGCGTCGGCGATGAGCCAGGCGATGTCGTGCAGCAGCGCCGCCATCCCCGGCAGCACACCCAGCGACTGGCAGTCGATGTACACAGGCACGATCCGTTCCGGCAGCTGCTGGGCCAGCCGGAGGAGCGCCGACGTCTTGCCGGAGCGCCGCTGGCCGACGAGGATCAGTACGTTACGGCCTGTAATCCGATCGACGTTGTCGGCGATAAAGTCAAACAGCTCCTCGCGCCCATAGAACAACGGGCTGTTGCGCCGCAGCGGCGTGCCGGGCGTGTATGGATTGGGAATGGGCTTGAAATCGCGAACCGGCGGCAGCAGATGGACCATATCGGCAAAGGCCAGCCGCCGCCCCTTGTGGTTCCGGTCGTCGTAGTGAATGCTAACGGCGACGCGGAAGCGGTCCATGACGGCCGGAGAAAGCTGGAACTCGACCTGATAGCTGCGCCCTGGCGACAGCACGGGGAGCGTCCTGGGAGGGCTGCCCACCGCATACGCCGGGTCTTCTTCGAGGATGACCACGACGTTTTCCGCCGGGGAGCGACCGTGGTTCTCGATCTCCAGGGCGACGACGGCCTGTCCGTCCTGCGCCGCCAACCGCTTGGTTTTCAGCCTGACCACTAGCTGGGCCTGCCCGCGCAGCGTCTCCGTTTCGGCGCGTACCAGCCCGAGGTTTCGTTCGACAATCGCCGCCACAAGCCGGTTATCGACCGTCCGGGGCCACGCTACCAGGCGCCGGTTGATCTGGTTGAGCAGGATGGTCGCCTCGTGCAGATAGACGATGCGGTCCTCGGCCAGCTCGACCCGCTCGCTGTCTCGCAGGCAGGCCAGCACCCGCAGCAGCGTCTCAAAGCCGGCCGACGGCATTCCGGCTGCGTGTCGCATCTGGATCAGTTGCAGCAGTCGTGGACGCAGCAGCGCCAGCTCCGTAATGGTGGGCGCCTCCAGCAACCGCTGGCCCATCTCGAAGGTTGCCCGCCATGAGTCCAGCCTGCGCCACGGAACGGCGACCTCCCTGGCTTCGCTCAGCGCTCCATTGATGATCGGCAGCGCCGCGTCAGGACGTGTCTCCAGGAGGAAGAGGCCGTTGGCCAGGTTCGCCAGCGGCTCATTGCCGGCGCGGCGGGCGAGGTTGGCAAGACTTAACAGGAAATCGGGCGACCCTCCTTCGCTCCGGTACTGGCTGTTCACCAGCTGCAGCGTGTTCGCCGGCTGCTGCTTGACACGGTTGTAGAAACGGCCCGCCCGCGCCGGCGTGGAAAGCGCCTGGCGGACGATGAGAACGGCGCTCATCAGGACGAGGAGCAGGCCGGCAGGCGCCAGCAGCCCCCTGGGCAGACCGGCCGGTGGTTGGGGCTCTGGGCCGGGTGGCGGCTGCACCACGCCCCGGTTGGTGCCGTCGTCGTAGACAAAGCGATAGCGGAGCGGGCCCACAGCCCTGGGGCTGAAGATGAAGGAGACGTCATGGCTGCCTTCGGCCTGTTGCTCTTGTTGCACAACCCACTGCCGCTCGGCCTCGTCCCATGTCTCCAGCGAAACCGTGACCGTGTCAGTCTCCTCCTCGATCACGGTAACGCGAACGACGTATTGTCCCGGCCCGACCTCCGTCTGCGGCGCAACGAGCAGTGGCGGGCGGTTCGGCTTGGCTTCAAATAGCTGCACCACGCCGTTCTGCGTCAGCGTCACCAACTGGGTGTGGTCACCGCCGCCCACGCGCAAGCCTGCCAGCCGGAAGATGCCGCTGCCCAGATTGAGCCGGTCCCACTCGCGCCGGTCGCTGGTCAGGAGCAGAACGTTGCCGGCTGCATTGCCGATGGCTACGTCGCGGGCGCCGCCGCCGTCGAGATTCCCCCAGTAAATGTCCTGTACCCCACCCACCTCCTCCAGCGTCCAGAGCAGCTCGTCTTCGCGCACGCTGTAGAGGTGCACCCTGTCGTCGGCTGTGCCGATGAGGAAATCGTCGTCGGCCGGGCGCACGATGGTCAGTGGGCCGTCGCCGATGGCCCTCTGCCAGACCTCCTGACCCGCCCACGTGAGCCCGCGCAGCACGCCGTCGTGGGTCGCCAGGAGCAACGCCCGGCCCAGCCTATCGCGGTACGGAAACGGGTAGACGAAGTCGACGTCGTTGACGTTGTAGTAGGTCAGGACACGGCTGTGGCCGGTGCCCGCTATCAGCGTGACGGCATTGCCCCGGGTGACGGCGACCAGCTCGGCGGCGCCGTCGTCGCCCTCGTCAACGACCAGCAGGTGCCTGACAGGGCTGCCGAGCTCGGTCTGCCAGAGGATCTCATTATCCAGGCTGTAGGCTATTACCTGGCCGCTATCCGTGCCGCTGACGATCTCGTCGGCGCCATCCCCGTTCAGGTCGCCGACCGCCAGCGCCGTGACGCTGCCGGCGATGCGCTGGGGTTCTGTCCAGGCTACGCGCCCGCTGGCCTGCCACAGCTCCAGCCACGTTTCATGCGTGGGCTCTGCCGTTTGTGGATCGGGAGGATTAAAGTTCGCCGCCACGATAAACGGGATACCCTCTTCATTGTGCGCCAGCGCCAGCTCGGTGATGGTGCCGCCGAGCGGCAGCTGGCCTCGCGTCCGCGCGTCTTCGCTCTCGATCAGGTGAATCAGCCCTTCCGCGCCCACCAGCAGCTCGTCCTGCTCGTCGCCGTCGAGATCGGCGACGAGCATCGACTGGGGCTGCGAGACGCGGTAGGGCCAGTTCGGCGCCGGACCGTTCTTTCGCGCGCCCGTACCCGGATCGGTGAGCGAGAGGGTGCCAAAGCTCCCCAGCAACAGCTCGCTGATCCCGTCGCCGTTGCTGTCCACCAGCCGGCTCTGCCCGCTGCCCGACGCCAGAGGGAATGAGAGCAGACGCTGCCCGCCGTTGTCGAGGAGGATCACCTCGATGGCGGTCCCGCCACGAACCTCGCGCGGGGTGAGGGTCAGCGCCACGGCAGGCTGGTTCTCGCCCACGACGTTCGGACTGGGAGAGAGGCCAGAAACGGTGCGCGACGGCGTATCCGGCTGGAAGCGCCAGAGGCGGGTTCCCGCGGCATCGTAAGCCGTGACAGTGCCCACGTTTGTGCTGACCAGGAGTATCTCGCCAGCCGGCGTGCTGCCGGAGGCAAGCGCCGTAATCGGCAGGTTCGGCGTGCGCCGCCAGAGCTCTTCGCCGCTCTCGTTGTAGACGAGCAGCTCGTGCCGGTCGCGGAAGCTCTTGCCCATGGCGATGACGTGACGCCCGCCTTCGCCCAACGGGGGCATCGTCAGCGCCGTCACCTGCCCGCTTAGCGACCGGGCCATGGTAACGACGCGATTGCCCTCCAGCAGCGAAAGCCGGCTGTACTGCTGGTAATAGCTGAAGGCGATCTCCTCCTGCCCGTCGCCGTCCACATCGCCGACGGCGAGCTGCGGCAGCGGGTTATCGCTCGCCGGCGGTGTTTCCGGGAAATGCCACACAAGCTCGCCGCCCCCGTCATAGAATTGCAGGATTCCGCTGGAAAGGGCCAGGAGGAAGCCCTCACTCCCGTCGCCGTCATGGTCGTAGGGTTGCAGGTCTACCGGCGCGGCCTCGCCGCCGAGCGCGCGCCGCCACATGACGCGCTTGTCTTCGTCTAGCAGCAGCAACGTGTCATCCGTGACGAGCAGGACCTCACCCCCCGGCTCGACGGCTCCCTCCACGTTGAGCGTGATGACATGCCGCACAGGCGTTCCCTCACGCAGCTCGTACGTCCAGCGATTGCGCCCGTCGGCCCCCAGAAGGAGCAACTGCCCCTCTTCCGTGATGGCTACGAACTCCTGCATGCCGTCGTTGTCCAGGTCGCCCGTCGTCACCATCTGTAGAGGGCCGGGCGCATCGTAGCGCCAGTAAGCGGAGGGTTGCGCAGGCAACGGGTCGCGGCCCTGCGCGGCAACGCCGGTTGCCGCTGCCAGAAGCAGCAACCAGATAAACCGCCGCGCTTTCCGTAAAGGTCCCATTTGCCTGTCCGGCCGGGCCGGCGACACGCTCACGTCCGCCTGACCCGACGCCTTACGCTGCACAATACAATCGCCACAAAGAGTCCGGAGAGCGGTTAATCCGGCGTGCGAAGCGAGTAGCCTACCCCGCGCTCGCTGACGATCCAGTCGTCGTAGGGTTCTATCGCCCGCCGCAGCCGCTTGATCAGGGTCTTCAGCCGGTCGGGATCGTCCACCAGAATTTCGCCCCAGACTGCCGTCTCCAGATCGTCGCTGTGGACCACCTGCCCTGCGTCCCTGGTGAGGCGCGCGAAGAGGTCGAACTGGGAGGTGGTTAGGTTCAGCTCCTGACCATCCGCGCGCACGGAGTGACGCTGTTCGTCGATGACAAACGGCCCGGCCTGGATCACGCCTGGGACCGATTGCCGCCGGACGAAGCGGCGCAGCATCTCGCTGGTATAGGTGAAGCTACCGGCCGGGTTGCCAGCCCTCTCGCCGTTCGCCGCCTGGATCAGGCACTGCTGTTCCAGGAGCCGCAGGCTATCGACCGGCCCTTCCAGCGTGGCGAGCGTATACTGCTCCTCCCCGTTCAGGTTCTGCCAGAGATAGCTGAGGTGTGAATCCGCTTCCACTTCGACCGCGGCGTCGAGCTGCCCCAGCTCGGCCTTTGTCTCCAGCGACCGACCCTGCAGCAAGGCCTGGAAAGCGTGATACCCGGCCACGTGCAGGAAGAAGGGGTGGTAGCCGACCAGGTACAGCAGATGCTCGCAGAGCGGTTCGGGGAAGGTAACGCCCGTCCCTTCGAGCCGCACGGCTAACAGCCCGCGCGCCTCGTCCTCGCTATAAAGCCCCAGCGGCAGCGTCACAAAAATGTTAAAAAACGGCGAGCTGAGGATCTCTTCGTCGGCTGTGATGTCGAATAGCGGTCGCTGGCTCGCCGTCAGATAGGCCAGGCCATACTTCGTCGTCAGGCCGCGTAGCCGCGCAAAGAAATAAGGCGTCAGACGCGGGTTTCCGGCCATCAGCTCAAACTCGTCAAGCAGGACGACGACGTTGACCCCCGCCTGGCTGAGCTGGTTCAGCACGCGGTCCAACGAGCGGTAGGTTCCATAACGGTCCACGTCGTCGAGCACGCATCCGACCTCATGAGCCTGCTCCACGATCTCCGCCAGCAGGGCCTCGTAGACCTCCTCCGGCAGCGAGCCCCCAAACTCCTGACAATCCAGCAGAACGAAGAGGATGCTGGACGTATTGAGCTGGTGCGCTTCCCGTACCTGGGGGCGCACAAGGTGCAGGAGAAGCGAGCTCTTGCCAATCCGGCGCGGGCCGATCAGCGAAACGCTTTGCCCGTTGCGCAACAGCCCCAGAACCTGGCCGATCTCGTTCTGCCGCCCGTAGAACTCCTCAGCGCGGCGGATCGCACCACGATGGAAGAAGGGATTGTCAGTCGTCATGATTGCTATTGTAAGCGGTTACTACCTCTAGTACAACGCCGTTAAGCTAGCCCTAGCCCTCGCCATTCCGCAGGAACTCGTACAACACGCCGAGGACCTCGGTCGGCTCGGTCTGCTCCACCCGGCCGTAGCGGCGCACGTTGCGGCTGCGGCTGATGTGCAGGTAGCGCCGCGCCCGGGTGATGCCCACATAAAGCAGGCGCAGCCTTTCGCTGATAACCTCGACGTGCGCCGATTCAGTCGCCGTCCGGCCAGGATGCTGCCCGGGGTAATCGCCGTCCTCACCGGCCATCAGAAAGCGCAACCGGGCCGCCGCTTCCGCCGTGGGGTCGCCGCCCAGGAACTCATGCACGCCGAGGAACGGCGCTTCGAGCGTGCCGGGTATCCACAGGCCATCGATGCCGACCAGGAACACCGCATCCCACTCGGCCCCTTTGGCGCCGTGCTGCGTTGCCAGCGTGATGCGCCCCGGACGCGGCTCGAAGCCCATATCGTCGGACACGCTGCCGGGCAGCAACCGGCGGCCCGTCGCTATCTCGCCCAGTTGGGCAGCCAGCTCCGGCAGCCGCCAATCCGGCTCCAGATCGCGCCAGCGCCGCATCAGGTTGGCAATCTGGTAAGCAACGGACAGATCAAACTCCTGAACGCGCCCATCGGCCTCGTCCTCCGTGTGGCGTGCGAACAGCTCGTCGGCGAGGGCCAGCGTCAGATCGTCCACCGGCAATGCACGCAGGGCAAAAATGCCGCGGAGGAAACTCAGAAAAGGCTGCAGCCGGGCTACCTCTTCCTCACCGACCACGCCGGCCGGTAGCGCCGCCAGCTCCTCCCCGTCATAGCGGGGGAAAATCAGCCCCTCTGGCTGGTGCGTGCTGCGCAGAAGCGAATGAAGGCGGGCCAGCTCGGGGGAGGGACCGCCTTCGTCGCTCATGGCGCCAAAGTCGCCCGCCGCCGGGTGCTCCAGCGCCGCCAGCGCTTCGTGTGCCTGCACCAGAGCGCGCGTATCCAGGGGATCGGCCAGCAGCCCCAGCAGGCCGTGCAGCGCCGCCGCGATCTCTCGCTCCCGGAGCCCGCCGCGCAGCAGATTGTCGTAGGGCGCGTCCAGCCGGTCCAGCTCTTCGGCCACGTCGTAGCCGGTGCGGTTCGTCGGCACGAGGATCGCCGCCGTCTGGTCGGGACGGGCGCGCACGTAGCGCAGCGCCAGGCCGGCGACAGCCGGCAGCTCCTGTTCCTCGCGCTGTTCGTAGACCTTGATGCGGATGTTGTTGGGGATATCCTCCGGGTTTGGCTGCCCGTCCCCTTCCGGGGCGGGCAGGATCTCCTGCGGACGGAAGGCCTCGGCCCTTACCTCCGGCACCGGATGGCTGGTCACCACCCACTCCAACAGCCGGTTTGCCGCCGCTATGATGCGCGGCGCCGAACGGCCAGAGTTGGGCAGCGGCCGGGCGACGACGTCGGGCCGGTCGAGAAAGGCGTTGAACGTGCGCGGATGGGCTGCCGTGAAGGTGCTCGTGATCGCCTGGTTCGGGTCGCCGACACGCACCCAGTTCCCCTCCGGCCCCGTCAGCGCGCCGAGCAGCGCTTCCTGCAGCGGCACGCTATCCTGAGCTTCGTCTTCCAGCACAAAGGGCCAGCGCTGGCGCAGCGTCTCTGCCAGGCTCGGCTGCGTCTCCAGTAGGCGCACCGCTTCCCAGATCAGGTCGTCGAAGTCGAGCGCCCCCTGCCGCGCCAGGATCGTCTGGTAGCGGCCATAGATGCCGTTCAGCATCCACAACAGGGCCAGCCCGGCGTCGGCCGTTTCCTGCCCGAGCGTGCTCTGATCTTCCACGCTCGCTGCGTCGGGCATTGTCCCGGCCTGCGCCTGCAGCCGCTCCTCGATGGCTGCCGGCTGGTAGCGCTCGTTCTTCGCCGTGCGAATAAAGGCCTGGGCTGTGCGCTCGGTAATCTCGCGCCAGCGGGCCCTCATCTGCACGCTGTCCCCGTCCGGCAGGAAGGCGCGCCACATCTGCGGGTAGGCATCGATCCAGTTGGTTACCGCCTGCGAGAGGTAGCCCTGGGCCTGCATCTCGTCTACGACGACAATCTCGTTGGCGTTTTCGCCGCCGGTCGCTTCGCGGACGATCTCCAGGCCCAGGCTGTGCAGCGTGCGTACGTCAAATCCGGCGACCGGGAGGCCAAGCCCCAGAAGCTGCTGGCGAATCCGTGCCCGGAACGTCTCCACGCTGGCGTTCAGGTAGGTGACGACGAGCACCCGCTGCCCGGCCTCCACGTCCACCCGGCCGTCGCCGATGAGCCGGGCAGCCAGCCGGGAAAGGGTAAACGTCTTGCCGCTGCCGGGCACCGCACTGACGGCCATAAGCCCGCCCTGGTAGGCCAGAATCGCCTCCTGTGCAGGCCTTAATTGTGTTGTACTCATGGCTAGAATCCTTTCTACCGGCCCCTTCCTTTCATGACGGTTCGCCCATTTGTGCTATTATACGGGCGCTGACCATGCCAGACCATCGCCGGAAGCCGCTTCTATGCAACGTGTAACCTTTCTGCTGGCCCTGTGTGCTCTCCTGTTATTGCTCTCCGGCCAGCGCGCGGACGCTGCGGAAGAGCCCCGTTTCGGCATTGTCGAAGCCTTCTGGTCGCCGGAGCAGGCCGCCGATCTGGGAGCCGATTGGGAGCGCATCCTCTTCTATTGGAGCGAGTTGCAGCCCACCGGGCCCGACGACTGGAATACGCTGCACGTCATGGAAGAATGGCTCGGCTATGGCGCCGACGCCGATCGGGAGATAATCGGCCTGATCAAGCACACGCCGCTCTGGGCTTCCGACGGCGCGGGCCACAGTGGACTGCCGCGCGGCCTTGATTTGCCAATCGACGACCCCGACAACCTCTGGGCGACCTTCCTGCGCCGGCTAGTGGACTATTACAGCGTGCGCGGCATCCACCGCTGGATCATCTGGAACGAGCCCGACATCGACATGGGCGTCTACGGCAACGAGTTCGAGGGCACGGTCGAGGATTACTACCGCCTGCTCAAAGTCGCCTACCTCGTCATGAAGGAGCACGACCCGCAGGTGACGGTCCACCTCGCCGGCCTGACCTACTGGCACGACGTCGAAGCCGGGCGCACCCAGTATCTCGACCGGCTGCTCCAGGTGATCAGCGCCGACCCCGAAGCGGCGGCCCACGACTACTTCTTCGATGTCCTCTCTCTGCACATCTACTTTCGCACGGAGACGGTGTCCACAATCGTCGAGCAGATGGACGCGATCCAGCAGAAGTACGGGCTGGACAAGCCGATCTGGATCAACGAGACCAACGCCGCGCCGACCCTCGACCCTCTCTGGCCTGTCGAGCGCCCCCAGTTCCAGGTGGACCTCGACCAGCAGGCCTGGTATATCGTCCAGGCCCATGCGCTGGCCTTTGCCGCCGGCGTGGAGAGCGTCGGCGTCTACAAATTCTCCGACGTGCTCGTCGATCCTGGCGGCGAGAGCTTTGGCATCCTGCGCGGCGATTTCAGCGAGCGTCCTGCCTTCCAGGCCCACCGCACGACCATCCGCCTGCTGCGTGGCTTCACCGGCGTCGAGGATCAGAGCAGCGCCGATTATCACGCCGTCGCCTTCAGCCGGCCGGGAAGCGTCACGCGCGTTCTCTGGTCCAAAGGGCCCACGGCGCTGACCCTGCGCGTGCCGGCCCTGGGGCAGGAAGCGCTGCTGGTCGATAGCCTTGGCAACGAGCGCACCATCCGCGCCAGCGACGGCGCATACGAGATCCGGCTCGACGGCGCCCGCTGCTACGAAGCGTGCATCATCGGCGGGCCCCCGCTCTTTCTGGTCGAGGCGGCGGCAGAGGCGGCGTCCGGCGCGGCCCTACAGGTCGTGGATCGGGCCGCTGCGACCCCCATGCCCGGCGGCCTCCCCGGCGCGGCAACGCCCCCTGTGCGCACGAGCCTGCTCTGGCTGGCGCTGGCCGTGGTCGTGCTCTTCGTCGCCGGGTTTGCCTTGCTGGCGTTGTATCTCTTCTGGCGCCAGCGCCGCGCTTCTGACGGAGCGGCCGACGACGGCGCGGGCTAGCCGCCCATCCCCGGCCAGGCGAGACTGATCCGGCCGCGTTCCGGCTCCACCTGCACGATCTCCACTTCTACCACGTCGCCCACCTGCAGCGACACGCTACGCGGCTTGCGGCTGCGGTGCAGCAGCCCATCCTCTTTTACGCCGATGTCGATAAACGCGCCGAAGTCCACTACGTTGCGCACTGTCCCTTTCAGCCGCATCCCCGGCTGCAGGTCTTCCATCGTCAGCACGTCGCTGCGCAGGATAGGCGCCGGAGCATCCTCGCGCGGGTCGCGCCCCGGACGCACGAGCTGCTCGAAGATGTCCTCCAGCGTGGGCACGCCGCTGCCCAGCGACTGGGCCAGCTCCCCCACTGGCCGCCGGCGCCGCAGCGCTGCCAGCGGCTCGGCCCGTGCTGCCGGTGGGCTGTCTGTGGTCAGGCCGGCCCGCACCAGTACGGCTTTCGCAACGTCATAGCTCTCTGGATGGATCGCCGTTGCGTCCAGCGGCTCCTCCCCGTCGAGGATGCGCAGGAAGCCGGCGGCCTGCTCAAACGTCTTCGGGCCGAGGCCGCTGACCTTCTGGAGCGCCCTCCGGCTGCGGAATGGCCCCTGCGTCTCCCGTTCGGTGACGATGCGCCGCGCCAGCGCCGGCCCGATACCCGAGACGTAGGTGAGCAGCGCCGGCGACGCCGTATTCACGTCCACGCCCACCTGATTGACGACCGAGGTCACCACCCAGTCCAGCGTCTCAGCCAGCTCTTTCTGATCGACGTCATGCTGGTAGAGGCCGACGCCAATCGAGCGCGGGTCTATCTTCACCAGCTCGGCCAGCGGGTCCTGCACGCGCCGGGCAATCGATACGGCTCCACGCAGGCTGACGTCCAGCTCCGGCAGCTCCTCCCGTGCCAGTTCGCTCGCGCTGTAGACGCTGGCCCCCGCCTCGTTGACGATCAGGTATTGCGGCGCGGACCCGTGCTTCTGCATCAGCCCGATTAGCTGCGCGACGAGCAGCTCTGTCTCCCGTGAGGCCGTGCCGTTGCCAATGGCGATCAGGGTCACGCCGTGCTGCTGCACCAGCGCCGACAGGCGCTTCAGCGCCCCGTCCCGCTGGCTCTGGGGCGGGTGCGGGTAGATCGTCGCCGTTTCCAGCAACTTGCCCGTCGTATCGACGACCGCCACCTTGCAGCCAGTGCGGAAGCCGGGATCGATCCCCAGAACGGTGTGGCCTGCCAGGGGCGGCTGCAGCAGCAGATTGCGCAGGTTTGTGGCGAAGACGCCGATGGCGTGGGCCTCGGCCTTCTCGGTCAGCGTGCGGCGCACGTCGCGCACGATCGCCGGGACCAGCAGGCGCGGCCCGGCGTCGGTTATTGCCTCCTCGAGTTGGTTACAGAGCGGCGACCGGAAATGAGGGCGGAAGACGCTCTTCGCCGGCAGCAGCCAGTCCCGCTCGGCGACGTCTACCTGCACCCGCAGGACGTTTTCGGCCTCGCCCCGATTAATGGCCAGAATCTGGTGCGGGCGGAGCTGCTGAACGCCGGCCTCAAACGCGTAATATTGCCGGTAGACGCCGCGTTTGTCTTCCGCTTCCTCGCGCTTTTCGGCCATGAGTACCGCCCACTGCAGCGCCTTCTCACGCGTCTCGCCGCGCACCTCCGGGTGGTCGCTGATCATTTCGGCGACGATGTCGCGCGCCCCGGCCCACGCCTCCTCTTCCGTCGCTACCTCGTCGTTAAGGAAAGGCTGTGCAAGCTCGCTCAGGCTCTTCCGCGTCTGCACCTGCGCGACGATCATCTCGGCCAGTGGGCCCAGCCCTTTTTCTCGCGCTGCGCTCGCCCGTGTCCGCCGCTTCGGCCTGTAGGGCTGGTAAAGGTCTTCCAGCGCCGTCAGTGTGGCGGCGCCTTCAATCTGTTCTTTTAGCTCCGGCGTCAGCTGGCCCAGCGCCTCGATGCGCGCCAGCACCGCTTCGCGCCGTTCCTCCAGGGCACGAAGCTGCGCCAGCCGCTCGCTGGCCGCCCGTAGCTGGCTCTCGTCCAGGCTGCCCGTGGCCTCCTTCCGGTAGCGGGCGATAAACGGGATGGTGTTCGCCTCGTCCAGCAATTCCGCCGTCGCCGCCACCTGCGCCGGCCGGACGCCCAGCTCGCGGGCGATTGTCGTGACGATCTGTTTCTCGTTCATGCCCTGCTCCTTCCGGTACTCACCGTCAATTCGTATTCAGAACCACAACCGGGCAGCGCGCATCGCTCAGGATGTACTCGACGCGTGGCCCCAGGTAGAGGCGCGACGACCAGGGTCGCAGGCTCGTCCCCAGGATAATCAGGTCAATCGCGTTGGCCTCTGCTACCTCCAGTATCGTGTCCTCCGGGCTCTCTCCCTCGACCACCGTCGTCTCTGCCTCTACGTCGTAGAGCCGGCCCAGTTCGGCCAGCTTTTTTACCATTTGCCGGCCTTCTTCATACTGGCGTAGCTGGTAGCCGGCGCTGGCCGCCTCCCGGTATTCGTAGCGCCCGTCGTGGCGCCGCGAGGAGACCGGCTGCACGACGTTCATCACCAGCACGCAGCGTGTCCCTGGCCGGGCGATGGCGAAAGCCAGCTCGGCGGCGTGGCGCGACGCCGGCGTGCCCACCGCCGGCACCATGATCCGCCCCGGCGCCCAGACCGTGAGTTCGGGCGGTCCCTGGACCACCAGCGTGGGCACCGGCGAGAAGCGCACGATCGTATCCACGAGCGGCGTGAAGAGCGTGCTGCCATCCCTGTGCCGTTCTGATGCTCCCAGTACAAGCAGGCCGTACCCCTTATGCACCTCGTCCAGGATGGCCGTCGCCTGGTCGGCGTGGTCAACCACCTTCCGCTCGACCTCTCTCACGCGGAACTGTGCAGCCACACCCTTCAGGAAGGCCTCTGCGTCCCGCTTCACGCCGTTTTCCATCACGTGCATCAGCGTCACCGATAGTTTCCCGTGCGCGCCCGATCGCTCCAGCAAACGCGCCTCGACCATCTGGCTGCCGAACGGTTCCTCCTGGCGCCGTAGCGGCAGCAGCACCCGGTGGATACCGGCGACGACACTGCCCACTGCCATCTCTTCACGCCGCAGCCGGTCCAGCTCCTGCTGCTCCGGCTCGATATGCGTCAGCACCCAGCGCAGGGCTGCCGGCGACATCAACGACGTGGTGATCGCCATGACGACAATTATCGAGAACATCGTCTGCGAGAGGATGCCGGCGTTCAGGCCGATGGTAGCAATGATGATCTCCATGGCGCCGCGTGCATTGAGCGCCGCGCCATAGCCCAGAGCCGTCCAATGATCCTTTCTCGCCAGAATCCGGGCGCCTGTGTAGGTTCCCACGACTTTTCCGAAGACGGCGACAAAAATGACCAGCAGGGCGATGGCGAGGGTCGCCGGTTCCGCCAGCCGGATCAGGTTTACCTTCAGCCCGGCGACGGCGAAGAAGATCGGCGCCAGAATCGCCAGCGTCATGCGCTCCAGTGTGTGCACGACCGACTCATGCAGCCGGGGCAGCTGTCCAAACAGGATCCCCATGACGAAAGCGCCAAACAGCGCCTCGAGCCCGATCGCCTGGGTGACGGCGCCCCAGCCAAAGGCCAGGACGACGATCAGCGTCAGAACGGCATCGGAGCCGGTGACTTTGTCCTGGACGAAGCGGAGCGCCCGCCGGGCCAGCCACCGGCCGACCGTGAAGCTAATGAGCAGGAAGGCGACGACGCTTCCGACCGATTCGGCCACGCCCAGCGCCGTTACCTGTCCTCCACCGGCCAGGCCGATGATTACCGAAAGCAGAATCCAAGCTGTGGTATCGTCCACCATACCGGCGGCGATGATTGTCTGACCGATGTCGCGGCGCATCAGGTTCAGGTCGATCAGCACCTTGGCAATCACAGGGATGGCTGAGATGGAGAGCGCGGCGGCGACGAACAGGGCGAATACGAGCCGCTCGTCGGGAGCCGCCAGCAGCGTTTCCGGCAGATAAAGGCCGAGGAGAAAGCCCGTCAGAAGGGGCAGCAGCAAGCCGCCCGTCGCCGCAGACAGCGCGGTGCGTGCGTGGCGCCGGATAAGGGGAATATCCGTCTCCAGCCCGGTAATCAGCAACAGAAACATCACCCCGACCATGCTGATCGTCTCCAGCAGGTAGCCCCGCACCGGCGTCTGCGGCACGATCCAGGCCCCAACCGCCGGGATCAGGCTGCTCAGGAACGACGGGCCCAGCAGGATACCGGCGAGAATTTCCCCTACGACGGCGGGCTGGCCCAACCGGCGGGCGACCTCGCCCAGCGCCCGGGCCGTGAAAAGCAGGACCGCAATCTGGATGACGAGCGCCAGAACGTCCTGGTGAGACGCAGCAGTAAAAACGTCCACCGTTCCTCCTTCCCGGGGTTGGGCCATCTGTGGGCTGCAGAACGCGGTAATAGTAGTGCATCCCCGGCTCGCCCGTCGAATTGTTCCTACAGTGTCACGCCTGACGCCGGTCCATCCCAGCAGACGAACCACTGCCGGAGGGGCCGGCCCTATGCTCCGTCGGCCCGGACAGCCTGAAGGCGCCGGGCTGTATCCGCATCCCTCAGCGCGCCTTCGAGAAGCACCATACTGATGACGGTCTGTCCCGGCTGCGGCGTGACCTGGTTGTCCGTGGTGATGATTGTCAGCTTCTTGCGCGCGCCGACGATGAACAGCGGAATGATTCGCCCGTTGTATTCGGCCAGCAGATCCTGATAGGTGAAATCGGCCGTCAGCGGTATGGCACGGATTTCGGCGCCGCGCTGGAGCTGTTCGTCCAGGAACCTGTAGTTGAAATCCGGACCGAATAGAATGCGGCCCGTCAGATGTTGGGGAGCCGGGAACAGATCGCTGCTACCCCCGTTGCTTCTCCGCGGCGGCAGCTGGTATACCTCCGCCCGGCTGAACACCTCGGGAAACTGCAGCGCTGCCAGGGAGTTGACCTCGTCGTTGGGCGTCATCGCCAGCATGCGCCCGATGCCCGTCAGGTCCAGCCGCTCGAGTACCTCTTCGGAGTAGGCGCTCCCGTGGCATACTTCCAGCCCTTCCCTGCGGCCGGCCCGCACGTTATCCCAGTTGGTGTCCAGGAGGCGCGCCGTGATGCCCTGGTCGCACAGGACGCGGGCTATAGCCCGGGCAAGGGGATGGGCGCCCGCGATGACGACGCCCTGCGGGTTCCGCTCGGCCAGCCCCAGCCGCCGGGCCACCGGTCCCGCCGTCAGCCCGTAGAAGGTGACCGTTCCAACGATGACCAGGAAGGTGATAGACGCCAGCTCCTCGGCTCCCTCCACGCCCGCGTCGATCAGCCCAAAGGAGAAAACGGAGGCCACTGAAGCGGCGACAATGCCCCTGGGCGCCATCCACATAACGAACAGCCGCTCTTTCCAGGAAAAGGAGGAGCCGGCCGTGGAGATCAGGACCGATAGGGGGCGCGCGATGAGAATGAGCACGGCCACAAAGAGCACACTTTCCCAGCCCAGCGCCAGAATGGAGCCGGGCTTCATACGGGCTGCAAGCAGAATAAACAGCGTACCCACCAGCAGGATCTGCAGATTCTCCTTAAACTCGACGATGTGCCGGATGGTAATAAGGCGCTGGTTGGCCACGACGAGGCCCATCACGGTTACCGTCAGCAGGCCGGACTCGTGGTGCAGCAGGTTGCTCAGGGCAAAGGCCACGACGATGAACATCAGCGCCACGCCGTTCTGGAGGTGATCGGGAATCAGGTAGCGGCGCAGCAGGCCAATCATCAGGGTTGCCGCGACGAGGCCGGTAACCAGTCCAATGACGGCTGTCTCAAGCACGCCCAGCAGAATCGTCCCCGGCGCCGCACTCAGGTCGCCGGCCTGCATGGCCTCAAAGACGAGGACAGCCAGCACAGCGCCGACGGGATCGATGAGGATGCCCTCCCACTTCACCACCGCGCCGGCCTGCCCCTGGGGCTTGATCTGCCGTAGCAGCGGCCCGATGACGGTCGGGCCGGTGACGATAAGAATTGCCCCCAGCAATATGGACACACTCCACGAGAGGTTGAGGATCAGCCGCGCCGCCAGGGTCGCGACGACCCAGGTGATCACCGCCCCGATGCTGATCAACCGCAATAAAACGCCGCGGATGTGCGGAAGCTCGTCGTGCCGCAGGGTCAGGCCGCCCTCGAACAGAATGAGCGCCACCGACAGGCTGACGACAGGGAAGAGCACTTCGCCCAAAAGGCTATCGGGATCGATCAGCCCCAGAACGGGACCGGCGAGGAACCCAAACAGGAGCAGGATGAGAATGGAAGGAAAGCGCAGCCGCCACCCCAGCCACTGGGCGCCAATGCCGAACACGACGATAGCCGTCAGCCCAACAAGAAGGTTTTCGGTCACAGATCGTTCCTTTTCCTTTCCAGTCCGTGCCGGCCCATGATCCCGGCCGGCGATGCAATTCTACCTCGTCGTCACTCAAAGAAACCAGACTAGCACAGCGGCTCTGTTCCTGCCACCAACCGCAATCGTCCGCAAGTCCGACCAATGCGAGAAGGCTCCGAATATGGTACAATTAGCAGTAGCCCTGACATCGACGACGCGCATATCGGCCTGTGCCGGCCTGGCCCGGCGCAACCATCCGGAGATGATGCTATGTTCACCATTCCCGTCCGCCTCAACGGTCAGCTCATGACGACCATCGGCGCCCCGCGCCTGTCGCTGACGCTGCCGGAGCAGGCGACCGTCGCGGATCTCCTGGACGTCCTTGCTGTCCAGTATCCGGCCGCTGCCCGGTTACTGCGCCAGGCTATTCCCGTCGTCGCCGGACAGCATGTTACCCCCGCGACTTCGCTCGCCGGTGCGTCCGAGGTCGCCCTCTTGATGCCCATCGCCGGTGGCTGCTCCGGCGCTGGGCTTGTTCCCGTTCCTGCTGAGTAGAGGAGGTATTACCATGACCCTGGAAATGAAGTCTGAACCACGGACCGACGTGCAACCGGCGTCTGGCAACGGCCATCTTGCCGGTCACGAAACGGTCTACGTTGATGAGTTCGTCGATGGTATCCTCGACCCCAACCGGCCGATGCTCGGGCCGGTACGCGACGGCGGGCACATCATCGCCAATACCGCTCCCGGTTGCTGGGGGCCGATGATTACGCCCGAAATCCGCGGCGGGCATGAGGTGACCAGACCCGTCGCCGTCGCCGGGGCCGAAGTGGGTGACGCCATTGCCATTCGCATCAAGGACATCAGCGTTACCAGCATGGCGACCGCCTCGGGCAACGACCGCATGCTTGCCGGTCGTTTCCTCGGTGATCCGTACGTCGCCGGTAAGTGTCCAGAGTGTGGGGAGCTTTACCCCCGGACGGTGATCGAAGGGATCGGTCAGGACGCCGTGCGCTGCGCCAACTGCGGCGCTCCGACCGCGCCATTCGCCTTCACCAACGGCTATACCATTGGCTTCGACAACCTGCGCGCGCTGGGCGTTACGCTGAATCAGGAAGTGGCCGAAAAGCTGGCCCGCGACGCCCGCTATTACGCGGCGATGCCGGAGAAATCCATCCAGAACTCCATCCTCACCTTCGCGCCACACGACCTCGTCGGTCTCGTCGCCCGTCTGCGCCCGTTCATGGGCCAGCTTGGCACCACGCCGGCGATCCCCATGCCCGACTCGCACAACGCGGGCGACTTTGGGACCTTCCTCGTCGGCGCGCCCCATGAGTATGGTCTGACGGCCGACCAGCTGTCTCACCGCACCGACGGACACATGGACATCGACGCCGTGCGGGCTGGCGCCATTCTTATCTGCCCGGTCAAGGCGCCGGGTGGGGGCGTCTACATGGGCGACATGCACGCCATGCAGGGCGACGGCGAAATCGCCGGGCACACGGCCGACGTCGCCGGTACGATCACCCTGCAGGTGCATCTGATCAAAGGGCTGAACATCGACGGCCCTGTGCTCTTCCCCGTCGCCGACGATCTGCCCTTCCTGGCCCGGCCGTTGACGCCGGATGAGAAGAGCCGCGCCGAGGCGCTGGCGGAGAGCTGGGGCATCGACGGCATCGAGGAGAGCCTGCCCATCTCCGTCATCGGCACGGGTCCAGACCTCAACGCGGCCACAGACAACGGCCTCGAGCGCGCGGCCGCGCTGCTGGATATGACCGTGCCAGAAGTCAAGAATCGCGCCACGATTACGGGCGCCATCGAAATCGGCCGCCATCCCGGCGTCGTGCAGGTCACCTTCCGGGCGCCGGTCGAGAAGCTCGCGGAGCGCGGCCTGCTCGGCTTTGCCCGCGATCAGTACGGTGGCTGACGCGCGATACCGTCGTGACTCTCCATAAGTAAGCAGTAAGCCATAAGCCAAGCGAATGGATGGGCTGCTGTTCTCGCGAATGGCAGCCTATCCACGGGGAAGCAGGCACAAAAGGGGGCCTCCGACGTGCCTACCGTCTCCTGTTTCACTCTGCTACATCATTAGAACAAATGTTTGCATTTCTGGGATTACTGAGGGATAATGGAGGGAAAGGAGCATATTATGGCCCTACGAACAAAGAAACGTCCCCGGTATCCCCGCCGGCTCTGGAGCCTGGTCGGCTTTCCGGGCGAAGGTAAGAGCACTTTCGCCGCCCGCATGGCGGCTCCCATCCTTGTCGTAGACAGTGACCAGCGCTTTGACGAGGTGATGCATCTCGTCGGCGGCGACGTTCTCGAGTTTGAAGATCCGCGCACCAATGGGCTGATCCCCCGCATCGTCGACGAGCTGGCGCACTCCATGCCCGAGGAGCGTGTCGCCACCATCGTCGTTGATAGTCTGACGCAGCTCATCTCCCCACTGGTGCAGCGTGCCGTACAGGCCAACCTGGACGGCGACAACCGCAACAAGATGTCGAGCTTTGTAGCCAAGGCAACGGGCATGAAGCTCCTGCAGGATGGCGTCAGCCGCTGGGGCACCGACGTTCTCTGGATATACCATTTGCAGCAGGGGCGCGACGCTCAGGCCCAGACTCAGACCACGACGAGCATTCCGGCGACGGAGCTGGCCCGGCTGCAGCGCAATCTCAACGCCCGCCTGCGTGTTGTGCGCCAGGGCCCGAAGCTGGGCATTCACGTCGAATGGTGCCGGACCGGCCGGCAGGGCATGACAATCTGGGACGAGAGCGGCACGTGGGAGATGATGCCGGAGAAGCTCGAAGAGGCGATGTACGAAGGTCTCGAGCAAGAACAGCAGGCGCGCCGCGAGAGCCGCTTCGCCGGACCCGACGAGGCGATTGCCTGGGGCATCGAGCAGGGCGCATTTCCCAACGTCAAGCAGGCCCGCGCCGCCTATGAAAACGTCAAGGCCAGCCACCAGCCGGCCAACGCCTCCGAGATGTGGGAGCTGTGGACGATGGAGGTACACAGCCGGCTCATCCCTGCCGACGAAGAGGGCATTGCCTTCTGAGGGCCGTCGCCTCGCCAGCCTGTGCTCCCCTTTTCCATACACTTCGACGATCCTGTGACTCCCCGGCAGCGGGCGGGTCAGCTGCCGCTGGCCGCCGTGGTCAATGCCGTCACCTGTTGATTTACGCCGCAATAGGCGATATACTCTGGACAACCAGTAACTCCCAACACGGGACAACTTCATCACTTAATGGGATTAAAGGCCTTTGGCAGGAGGGTTAGGGCCCACCCGAGCGTCTGCGTTGTTAGCGTCTCTTTGTCGAGACGGCGATCTCGGTTACCTGGTGACGGCCTGCCAGCCAGTTTCAGAAGGAGGTGGTTTTCGGAGCAAGCTACAAATCCCCCCAGTTCCCCTTATCCAGTAACACAATGTAGGCGAGTAAAAAGGAGCACAACTAGATGAAATCCCACATACGCGCATTCAGCTTGCTGTGCGGCGCCCTGTTGATGGTAGTCCTTGTGCTATCGTCGGCTTCTCTCGGCGCTGCCCAGGAGAATGGCATCACTGTTTTGCCTGACGCCGTTCAGGTAGAAACCTCGGTAGACCCCGCACTTGAGGATATTGACAAGCAGTCCGCACCTGAGGCGGCGCGCACGACCTTCTCCACCATGGGCGTGGAAGATGTCGCCCCGCTCAGCGTATTCGTCGTCTTCGAGGACGGGGTGGACGAGCGCACCCTGGAGGCGGTGTCGGAGGGCGAGGTCGTCCATCGCTACACGGAAGTATTCAACGGCGTCTCGCTGGTGCTTTCACCCGACAAGCTGGACGAAGTTGAAGCGCTGGACGGCGTCGCCGCCATCTACCTCGATCAACTGCAGCAGCCTGACACCGAGGTCAGCCAGCAATTCATCGGGGCGCCGACGGTCTGGAATATGCTGGGTGGGCAGCAAAATGCTGCCGAGGGTGTCATCGTCGGCATCCTCGACACGGGTATCTGGCCCGAACACCCCTCGTTCTCCGATCCCGATCCATTCGGCAATCCTTATCCTGCGCCGCCCGTCGTGCCCGGCTCGAACGGCTTTGGCTCCGGTGGCCCGCGCAGCACCTGCGACTTCGGCAACACCGCTTACAACCCGGATGATCAGCCGTTCACCTGCAACAACAAGCTCATTGGCGCTTACGCGTTCCTCGACACCTACAAGGCGGTCGTGGGGCTGCTGCCCACCGAGTTCGACTCGGCCCGTGACGACAACGGCCACGGCACGCACACCGCTTCGACCGCTGCCGGCAACGGCGGGGTCACCGCCACCCTCTTCGGCGTAGACCGGGGCATCGTCTCCGGCGTCGC
>JAAYYY010000344.1 GCA_012515125.1 Chloroflexota bacterium | reverse complement strand
CATCCCTGACGTCAACGGCGACGGCGTGGTGGCCAGCTTCGACATGGTCGCCGCCTTCCTGCACGTGGCCAACGGCGACGAGCTGGACAGCAGCGAGTTCCCGGCCGATTTCGAGGCGACCTACTTCCCCTTCGGCGACCCGTCGAGCATCGACCTCGGCGACGAGGCCGACCAGCAGCTGGCCAAGGCCCTGGCTGCCGACGGCATCGAGCGGCTGCTCTTTGCCCTCATCGCCGCGCCCACGGCCATTGCCGAGCATTTCCTGCGCCTGGCGCTGACCGCGGTAGCCATGCTGCTCTACGCCGGCGTGCCCTTCGCCATGCTCTTCGCCTTCTTCGTTTATACCCAGGCTTTCCTCGGCGCCTACCTCAAGCAGTTCGTCAACCTGCTCATCGAGACGTTTATGAGCGTCATCATCGCCGGGCTGATGATTGGGCTGCTCGCCGCCGCCGCGCAGCAGGGGGTGGGGCTGTTCATCGCCGCCAGCCTGCTGACCCTCTTCGTCCTGCTCTGGCGCATCAAGAGCGCGCTCAGGCTGGCCGGGGCGGCCTTCGACCTCTTTGGCGGGGCGATGCTCACCGGCGGGGCCGGCGGCATGGAGATGGCGAATATGGGCCGGCAGGCGGCGCTGGGCACGGCAAGCCTCGCCGGGGCGGCGCTGACCGGCGGCGCGACCCTGGCTCTGGGCACGGCGGTGGTTGGGGCGGCGGCCGCGCTGCAGGCGGATGGGCAGCGCAACGGGGCGCTGCTGCAGACCGACCCGGCGAAGACGGCCGGGCGCGTGGCTCAGCTGAAGACGATTGCCGGCTACACCTTCGGCCGCTCGGAGACGGCGCGTGGCGTCATTGAAGGCGCGCACGAGGTGCGCACGCTGGGGCGCAACTTCCGCGACGGCGCGGTGCAGGAGCACGAGCCAAACACGCTGGACTATCTGCGCGCCGGCAGCTCGATGAGCGGCTTTGGCTCCAGCCCCTGGCTGGCGATGCGCCTCTCGCCTTCGCTGCGCGCCGCCTACGACGAGATTGGCGGGCGGCGCGTCTATGACACCAACACCCATCCCCTGATTGTCGACGACGACGGGGCGACGCTCTCCCCGGCGACGCCGCGGACGGCCACGGTGGCTGCGCCCCAGCTCGGCGAGCAGTTCGCCGCTCTCCATGCGGCGCTGGCCGCGCTGACCGCGGCGCTGTCCAGCCCGGATGGGCTGCAGCGCTCGGCGCGAGGGCCGGAAGCAGGGCCAGCAGTAGTACGAGGGGGTCCAGAGCAGGGCAGCGGGCAGCGCGCCGCACCGTCCTCTGCCCGCCCGCCGGCGCCAGCGGTCCAGGACGTGCGCCTCGTCGAGCGCGGCCTCGACCTTGACCACGACGGCCGCGAGGACAAATATGAGACGAGCGGCGCACAGCCGGCCGGTCGGGGCGTCGTCTCCCTGCAGCTACCGGATCCCGGCCGTGAGGCAGCCACGTCCGGCCTGATTGGCCGGCTGGCCGATGGCGCCTCTCCGGCCGGACACGCCGCCTATCAGGCTCTGGTTACCCACGCCGGCCCCCACAACGCCGGCCTTCTGCGACAGGCAGTGAGCGCGCATGGCGCGGACGCCGTGCAGGCGGCGGCCGAGGCGACGGCGGCGATGGTGGCCGAATACCGGCGCCAGGGGCTGGGCGATGCGGAGATCCTGACCGCCTTCCAGAGCGGCGACGCCGCGACTGTGCTCAGGTCCACCGTGGACACACCGCTGGCCGACGCCGAGCTATCCGCCGTGGCCGACCTGGTCCTGCTGCCGGAGCGCCGGCTGACGCGGGCGCAGCTGGCGAGCGTTATCGGGGCGCAGGTAGCCGCCGGCAGCCCAACCGTCGAAGGCGTGCAGGCCGCCATCGGCTCGCCGGTCCATTTCGGCGGGCAGACCGGGAATATCCGCGGCGTCATCGCCGGCGCGCAGGCGCTGCAGCTCGCGCCGGAGGAGCTGGCGCGCCTGGCCGAGCAAATCGCTGCCGGGCTGCGTGAGGCGGTACAGGCCGAGCTGCTGCAGGCCGGCCACCGGCCGGAGGTTGTGCATCCCTTTGTCAGCAGTCTGGCCGCGCTGCCGGCGGCCGTCACCGTGCCGCAGACGACGGCCACACCTGTTGCCCGTAACGATGAGGAGAACAGCGAGGAAGCATGATGAAAGTGAACCCCAGGCCTTCTGTGCCGTTCATATTGGCATTCATTGTTCTGGTTGTCCTGTCGAGCAATTCCGGCGCGGCCCAGGAGAGCGGGCAGAACCCCACGCCCATCATCATCTACCTGACGCCGCCCGCAGAGGAGGCCACGCCCACGCCCGAGAGCGCCTACGGCCCTGACGGCTTCGAGCCTAACGACGACGCGGGCGCGGCGACCCGGATAGGCTTCCAGGTAGAGACGGGACTGACGCTTGTCGGCGCCGACGTGGATGCCTTTACCGGCTTCCTCAAGGCAGGCCAGATCCTGCGGGTCAGCGCCGCCGTCTACGGCCAGCTCGATACCCGGCTGCGTCTCATCTGGGAAGGGCAGCTCGCCGCCGAAAACGACGACCGCGCGCCCGACGACCTCGGCTCCAGCCTCACCTTTTCCGCGCCGGCCGACGGCCATTATGTGGCCCTCGTCGATAAAGTGACCGACGCCGACGGCAGCTACGACCTGGAAACGGCGCTCCTTGCCCCGACGGCCACGCCCACGCCCTCGCCGACGCTGACTCCGTCGCCGACCTGGACGCCCTCTGCGACGCCAACCCTGACCCCATCGCCGGCGACGACCATCCAGCCCGACAACAGCCGGAGCCTGGCCGGCCCGGCGGCGCCGCCGCGAACCACAGCCACACTCTCGGCCACGCCGACCGTGACGGCGACCGCGGCTATCACGGCCACAGAGCCTATCTCCCTGACCGTGCGCTATCTCGGCCCTGTGGAGGAGGAGAGCGAGACGCCGGCGACGACCATCCGCCTGCTCGTCTACTACGACGCCAACAACGACCGCGCCCCCGGACCGGGAGAAGGCATCCCCAACGTCAGCGTGCTGGCCGTAGACGCCCTGGGGCAGCGGCTGGCGCAGACCTTTACCAACACGCAGGGCGAAGCCGCCTTCAGCCTACACGACCGGGACGCAGCCGCCGTCGCCCGCATCATCGTCCCCTTTGTGCCCGCCTGGTCGGCCAGAGTGCGCGCCGGCGAGGTCAACGACGGCATGGTGCTGGGGCTGCCGGCCGTGCGCCTGCCCGTCTTCTTTCCCGTGGCCGCGCCGGAAGGGGCCGAAACAGAGTAAGCGGCGCTTCCCGGCCCCGCGCCAGAGGAATCGCTGAGAGGAGAACCGCCTGTGTTCCATATCGACGACCTTGACGTGCAGCGCGAGCTGTCACAAATCCCACCCGAATACCAGGAGATCTTTCGCCAGGCGCTCGACCGCGAGCTCGCGGAGCTGCCGGCCGAAGAGCAGAGCGATACGGACGTGCTGCGCTACCTGCGCCGGCGGCGGGACGACTTCCGCCGTGGCGCCTTCATCCGCCCCGACGGCCGGCCGGGCATCGTCATGGCTGACCCCGAGATGCTCTACAAGCAGGGCGTCATCGGGCTGGCGCTGGGCCGGGGCGATGAAGAAGCAGCCCGCGAGCGGCGGGTGACGCGGCTCAAGGTCGCCGGCTTCCTGCTCGTGGCGGCCCTCTTCCTCGCCTTTGCCCTGCGCGGGCGCGCCGCCGGCCGCGCGCAGGGGGAGGCGGAAGCGACGCCCGTCGCCGCGGCTGCCGGGGAGGCCACGCCCACGCCGGCGCTGCCGGAGATGGGCGGGGCCGGCGATGCGTTGCAGACTATTGGCGGGCTGGGCGCGGCCCTGACCATCGGCCGGCCCAGCGCCATCGAGCTGCGCTACGCCGCTACCGAGGAAGTCATCGCCCTGGCTATTGACCCCAGCCGCCCTTCGCCGCGCGGCGAGCTGCGCTTTAGCGAGGCCACGATGGCCTCGGAAAGCCCCGTAGCCGTCTGGCTCTTTGGCACGGTGGTCAACTACGGTATTGGCCTGCCGGATAGTCTGGTGCGCAACCTGCAGCCGGGCGACCGCATCCGCCTCAGCACCGACACCGGCGCGTCGCTGGCCTTCGTCGTCACCGAGACGCAGCAGGGGGCCAGCCACGAAACGTCGGCCGTGCTCTCCCAGAACCGGCCAGGGATGACCCTCTTTGCCCTGCCGGCTGCAGCCGACGACGACGTCGCGCTGGCCTTTGCCGGCTATGACGTGGCCTCCGAGCAGCAACAGGCGCAGCGGCTGTACCGGGTCGGCGAGCCGTTCTCGCTGCCGGGGTGGGGGGAGGTGGAGGTCGAGCAGGTTCACTACGCCAACACGCCAGACGGTTCCCTTCGCATAGTAGTATTGGGCAAGAACCACCCATCTTCCCCGACCACCGACCAGACGCTCATGCTTTCGCTCTCTGGCGGCGGCGAGCAGACGCCGGCGATACCTCTGCAGGCGGCTGATGGCTCCTGGCAGGCGACCTTTACCCTGACCACGGCAACTCCCGGCCGGCCCCTGTTTGCCGAGCTGCGGGCGCTGCCGGGTGGGGCGCTGGCCGTCGTGGCCCTGGGTGATGTGCCGCGCCTGGCCGATGCCCTGGAGGTATCGGTTGGTCAGGCCTACCTGCAGCCGGCCGGCGAACAAATCGCCGTCCATGTGGAGCTGCGCAATGCAGGGGAGGGGGCCGTCTATCTCGACCGTGGGGCCGTCCGCGTCCGCCCAAAAGGAGGTGATGCCTATGAGCCTGTCGGGCAGGTTGAGCCCGCCCTGCCCATCCTGATTGGCCCCGGGGAGACGCTGGGCCTGACAGTGGCGTTTCCCCTGCTGCCTGCCCGACAGACGGCGTCTGTTGGGCAGGCGCCGCCGGCCGGGCAGCTGCCCGCTGCGCCCCTACAACAACTGCTCCCGGCTGTCGTCCGGCTGCAGATCGGCGCCAGCCTGTGGGAGCTTTCTGGCCTGCCCACAGGAGACCGGCAACCCTGACCCATCCGCCATGAACCCTTTAGAGGAGGAATGAACCATGTTGAGTTACCGACCGAAATCCCATCGCCCGAAGATAGAGCGGCTCCGCCGGCGGCGCGCCGCCGCATTCCGGCCGGGGCGGCGACATGCACTTCGCCTGCTGCCGCTGGCGCTGCTGGTGGTCCTCATCGCCTCCTGCGCGCCCGGCGACGCGCCGCCGCCCGGTGTCTGCGACACTTACAGCCGTTCCCTGTTTACGACCCAGCTTCTGGGCGGCGCGGCCGTGCTGCTGGGGCTGGCCGTGCT
>JAAYYY010000037.1 GCA_012515125.1 Chloroflexota bacterium | reverse complement strand
TGATTCCCCTACTCACCGCCAAGTCCGACCTCACCGTCGTCACCAACGGACTGGCTACGACCAGCGAGCTGCACCAGGCCCTGCGCTACCGCACCGACGCGCACATCCTCTGCTGCGGCGGCATCCTACGCCTTGTCTCCTCGACCTTCGTCGGCCCCGTCGCCGAGCAGTTCTTCCGTGGCCTGCATGTCAACAAGCTGTTTCTCTCCGCCACCGGCCTCACGCTGGACACCGGCGTGACCGACCCCGACATGCTGGAGACCCAGGTCAAGCGCGCCATGATCGCCTCGGCCGATAAGGTCATTCTCGTCATGGACAGCAGCAAATTAGACGTCAAATCCCTGATCACCGTGCTGCCGGTCTCCGGCATTGACATCCTCGTCACCGACGACGATATCCCCGAGCGTTACCTGGAAATGCTGGCGGCGCACGACGTGGACGTGCACATCGCGCCACCTATAGGAGAGCCCAGATCAGCCGGCAAAGTTGCCGCCCAGACCTGACAGATCTGCACGAGCTGCCGGATCTGGACCGTCCATTGCCTATGCCCATTTCCTCCCCCGCACCGACAATGACCCTGGCAGACAGCGCGGGCGGGCGGCTGCTGACCACCCCATACTACCGCCTCCGCCTGCACCCCGACCGCCCCTATGTGGATCTCTTCGACGGCAGCGGCGGCTTTCTCGCCGAACTGTTCATTCCCTCCAGCGTCAACTCCCTGCACGGCCTTGACGACACCGTAAGTACCGGCGACTGGCAGATAGAGGAGGGCGACGAGGAAATCCTGCTCACCCTGCCTGCCGGCAGCTCCATCTGGGCGGAAAAGCACTATCGCCTGCGCTGCCGGCCCCACCGCTTCACCTACGAAGTCACGGTGACGGGCCAGGGGCGGCTGGCCGATGCCCATTTCTTTGGCGGCGCCTACTCCGGTCAGCTCCGCTTCGGCAGCGGCTATTTTCCCTCCGGGCAGGCGTTTCTACGCGCCTTCACTCCAGAGCCAAACGCCGACAACGTCATCACCTTTTCTCCGGCCGAGGGCGCGGTGATTGACCTCGGCGGCGGCGCGCTGCCCGGCCGTTTCGACTGGTATTTCACCCCGTCGCCCTTCGCCATCGCCTTTGAAGGCCCTGGCGGCTGGCTGGCTATCGGCACCGGCGCGCCTCCCGGCGAGAATCGCTTCGGCGCGTTCCACTATCACGGGGGCTACGACAGCTTCTACCTGACGCTGCCCTACGAAGGGTACACGAGCGTTGACGGCAGCTACGACCTGCCGCCGGTTAGCTTCGACTTCGCCCTTTCGCCCACGTCGCCCCATGCCGATGATCCCTACAAGGCGCTCGCCGCTCACGTGCAGGGGCTGCACGACCGCGGCCTGGCGCCGGATCTGCCCGCCGGCCGGCCCCGCCCGGCCTGGTGGTTCGAGCCGATCTTCTCCGGCTGGGGCGCGCAATGTTACCTCGCCGCGCAGACGATGGGCGGGCCAGATCGCCTTGACGCTCGCCGCTACTCCCGGCAGGAGCACTATGAGAGCTTCCTCGCCGTGCTCGACCAGCAGCAGGTGACGCCCGGCATCGTCGTCATCGACGACAAGTGGCAGGCTGCCTACGCCACCAACGAGGCCGACGAGGACAAGTGGCCGGACATGCCCGGCT
>JAAYYY010000343.1 GCA_012515125.1 Chloroflexota bacterium | reverse complement strand
TGCCGGGTAGATCGTCCAGCTAGGCAGAGCTGGCAGTTTACTCATTCGAGGAGGTTTAAGATGAAACTTGGCGGTTACGCGAACCACGTAGCCCGCATCGACCTATCCCGGGGCGATGTCCAGTACGAGGGAATACCGGAAGAATGGGCGCGTAAGTATATTGGCGCCCGTGGCCTGGGAGTCCGCTACTTGCTGGAAAACGGGCCAGAAGTTGATCCCCTGAGTCCTGACAACCTGCTTTGCT
This sequence comes from Chloroflexota bacterium, assembly GCA_012515125.1. Taxonomy (GTDB): domain Bacteria; phylum Chloroflexota; class Anaerolineae; order Promineifilales; family Promineifilaceae; genus JAAYYY01. The sequence continues at coordinate 2,033 of JAAYYY010000343.1, read as the reverse complement.
TCATGAACGGTCCGCTGACCGGGTCGCCGGCCAATATGAGCGGACGCATGGCTGTCGTGACCAAATCGCCCCTGACGGGCACGGTCACCGATAGCCATCACGGCGGGTGGTCGGCGGCGCGCCTGCGCTGGGCTGGCTTCGACGGCCTGCTGTTCAAGGGCCGGGCGGAGAAGCCCGTTTATGCCTACGTCGAAGATGGCAAGGTCGAGCTGCGCGATGCCTCAGATCTCTGGGGATTGGGCATCCACGAGACTATTAAGCGGCTTCAGGAGCGGTACGGCGAGCGCGACCTGACGGTGATCGCCATTGGTCCGGCCGGCGAAAACATGGTCAAGTACGGGTGCTGGGTCAACGAAGACGACCGGGCCAGCGGGCGCGGCGGCACCGGCGCCGTCGGCGGCAGTAAGAATCTCAAGGCCGTCGTCGTCAAGGCCAAGAAGCAGCTGACCAAACCGGCAGACAACGCGGCCTGGAAAGAGGCCCACAGCCGGGCGCTGGCGACCATCATGGACGAGAAAAACGTGACGGCGCCGCGCAAGGGTGGCCTGAGCGTCTACGGCACCAACGTGCTGATGAACATTACCAGCAACATGGGCGGCCTGCCCGCCTTTAACGGCAAAGTGACCAGCTTTGGCGACGGCGCCGAGCTGCTCAGTGGCGAGTGGGTGGAACAGAACATCCTGGTCCACAACCCGACCTGCCATGCCTGCCCGGTGGCCTGCAAAAAAGAGGTGGAGATCACCGAAGGGCCGTACGCTGGCGTGCGCATGGAGAGCCTGGAGTACGAACCGGCCTGGTCGTTGGGGGCCAACTGCGGCAACGACGATGCTGCATCCGTGGCCGCGATGATCGACCGGGCGAACGACCTGGGTATGGACGCCATCGAGATCGGGGACGTGCTGGGCTGCTACATGGAAGCTACCGAGCGTGGCATCCAGAATGGCGATGCCGGTCTGGCCTGGGGCGATCATGCCGCCATGTTTGAGACGATTCGGAAGGTGGCCTATCGTGAGGGCATTGGCAACGTCCTGGCCGATGGCGTGAATGCGACGGCCAACTACTTTGGCTATCCGGAAATCGCTATGACGGTTAAGGGCCAGGGCATCCCGGCCTACGACCCGCGCGGCCTGAAGGGCATGGGCATCGCCTATGCCACGAGCAACCGCGGCGCCTGCCACCTGCGCGCCTACACCCCCGCGAGCGAGCTGGGCCTGATCCCCCTGCGCACGGACCCGCTGGAGTGGAAGGGCAAGGGCGAGCTGACCAAGATCTTCCAGGATCTGCACGCCTTCTCCGACAGCCTGGACCTGTGCAAGTTCAGCGCGTTCGCCGAAGGCGCAGACGAGTATGCGGCGCAATATTCGGCCATGGTCGGCGTCCCCTTCACGGCAGACGACGTGATGGAGACGGGCGAGCGCATTTACAACCTGGAACGCTACTTCAACAATCTCGCCGGTTTCCGCGAGGGTAGCGACTACCTGCCGAAGCGCTTTACCACGGAGCCTTCGACCATGCCCGGGTCTGAGGGCCACGTCTGCGAGCTGGACCAGATGCTTGAGGAGTACTACGCCGTCCGGGGATGGGAGAACGGCGTGGTGCCGCAGGCCAAGCTGCAGGCCCTGGGCATCGTCTAGTTCTTCGCCTGTACTGACAAAAAAGAGGGACGGCTTGCGGGCCGTCCCTCTTTTTTTGTGGGCGAAATCTGCCCGTTCACCCTCCGGCCCGCAGCAGCTTCTTCTCCAGCTCCGGCAGAATCCGGGCCATGCCGGCCGGCGTGGCTTCCAGGTCTACCCGTATCTGCCCCACGCTCAGGGAACCGAGCCGGAAATCGTCGAGCTGGGTGAGCTGCACCTCCCAGCCGTCGCCGGCAACCCGGTCCTCGCCGATGGGCGTGCCGCCGGCTTCCTCCAGATAGGCGCGCATCAGCCAGAGCGGTATCCCGCGCACCTCGCGGCTCACACGCTCCACAGGCCCACTCTCAGCCACCGGCCACCGCCGGAAAGATGTCGATCTTGTCCTTCGCCGTGATCACC